>DATILK010000332.1:0-17600 GCA_035476555.1 Chthoniobacterales bacterium
GGGTTTAGCGCCGTGGCAAATTTGTTTCCGCGCGGAATATGTCCGCGCCGCCACGCGACGTGATGACTAGCCCACAAACACGTTTACGAAGTCCGTCCCCGCAAAGAGGGATTTGCCCTCGCCAGAATCAACCCACTACAACCAAATGCCTACGAAGCCAATCCCTGAAGGATTCCACGCCATTACACCATACCTATTCGCCCAAGGCGCATCGCGGTTGATCGAGTTCATCTCCGCAGCATTCGAGGGCGAGTTGATCTCCCACGAGAAGCGCCCGGATGGCGCAGTCATGCACGGCACGATGCGAATTAGAGATTCGATGCTTATGCTCGCTGACCCCACTCCAGAATTTGGGCCAATGCTCAGTTCAATTTACTTATACGTCACCGATTGCGACACAGTGTATCAGCGTGCGCTGAGCTCCGGAGGGATTTCCGTTTTTCCGATGATGACATTGCCTTCCGGTCAGCGGTATGGCGGCATCAAGGACCCCTGCGGCAACATTTGGTGGGTTGCTACGCAGGTCGAGGATGTTCCGCCTGACGAACAAGACCGGCGCTGGAAAGAATTCAAAATGCCAGGAATGCCCGCCAGTAAGGCCTAACCAGGCGCTGCAGTGAACCGCGGACCGTTTTATGCCTGGAGTTGAGAGCATGCGAACGCCAGTTCTAGCTCGCGCGGTCGCTGATCTTGTGTCTCGTTAGGCCGACAGCGGAAAATACAATGAAACGCATATGGACGATCATCGGCGTAAACGACGTGCCGGGCAGCTTCAAATGGTACCAGGCGCTGTTCGGCCAGCCGGAGACGCTACCGGCTCATGACTACTTTGGGCAAATCCTCGATTCAGATGGAACTGTCTTGCTCTGCCTCCACGAGTGGGACGCCCACGAGCATCCCTCTTTGATGAGCCCCGATCACGCGATACCCGGCAACGGCCTCCTCCTGTTTTTCTGCGTCGACGATTTCGAAATGACCCTGCAAAGAGCACGCGCTCTCGTGACTCGACTCGAAGAGGAGCCCCACGTGAATCCGAACACTCAAGCTAAGGAGTTCTCACTCCGAGATCCAGACGGATACTACGTCACGATCAGTGCGTACTCGGCAGCCTAACCAAGCGATGGTGCGAACGGCGAAAAGAAACGTAGCCGTAACGCAGCCGGAGGCGAGGCCGGGCTTTCAAAGGCTAAAGTAGAAGGTAGAAAACAGGTAAGGAGAATTCAATCTATGAAATTCCAGCCTCAACTCGTAGCCATGCGCCATCCCGTCCGCCGTCGCTGATCTTTGTCTTGTTAGGTCTCATATCGCCGTGCCTGTGATCGTCATCACCACAGAAATCACCGCGCCGGTCCAACGCGTATTCGATCTTTCGCGCAGCGTGGATCTTCATGCGGCATCCACCGCGCAGACCGGAGAGCGTGCGGTCGCGGGCGTTACCAGCGGGCTGATGTCGCTCGGACAGGAAGTCACCTGGCGTGCCCGGCATTTTGGCATCTGGCAGTATCTGACCAGCCGCATCACGGCCTTTGATCCTCCGACGCACTTCCGCGACTCTTTCGTCCGAGGTGCTTTCCGTCGCTTCGACCACGATCATTTCTTCTCGCAGCAAGGCGAGATTACCGTCATGCGCGACGTTTTCGATTTTCCGTCGCCTCTCGGCATTTTAGGCCGCATCGTAGATAGCTTGATTCTCAAACGCTATCTGAGGCATTTTCTTACCATCCGCAACGCGATGATTAAAGAGGCGGCAGAAACTGATGCGTGGCAGCGGTATCTTCCAAAGACCTAACGATGCGATTGGAGGGAACTGGCGGCAGCTCCGCAGCCGAGTTAATTGTTATGAGTTATTTGTTATTCGGGCGAAAGCACGCTCTTGACGGCCGTCGCTCATCTTGTCCTCGTTAGGTGACAGCAATGTTGTGATGCGATTTGCGATATTCTGTCAGCTTGCTCTCCTCGGCTATCATCAGGTTACGACCTACTTCGATTTCTTTCCCTTTAATGGCGCCCGCAACTACAGCCGTAAGGAAAAACTGACCGAAGGTGGCAGCAATTGCATCCTGATGATTCTCGGACCAATCGGTTTTGGCTTTCACCTCCGTGGGCTTATGATTTATGGAGTCGTTTATTATTTTTTCCTTTTTGCGGTCGAGCTAATCATTTGGTGGATACCTTATCTTACACTGCCTACTGGTCGTTGGCGCAGCTTCTATAATCGCTTGCTGTCTTTTGCCACTTCAAACTTTGAGCGAGGTGATACCCTTGCACATTGGTGCAATATTCATAGGCGTTTGCATGGCGGAACGATTACATTTTTGCCGGTTCGTATCGATAGGCCGGTCCCAAACCTCGAACACACGATTCTCCATCTATGGACATTTATCACCGCGGTTGTGACAGCATGCGCCTGGCGGGCCGCCTAACGATGATCATCGGAGCTTGCGGTGTGGCGGCGACCACGACGCTCTTAGCGGTTCCGCTTAGTGAGTTGATTCTGCAAGAGGATGCGAAGCTTACAGCTAGAGTCGACGCGTGGCAGAAGCAGTGCAGCGACAAGCCAACCTACGACGAGAACTGCATGAGGCAGCGTTACGAACTTTGCGGCGACCTTGGTAAATTCGTGGCCCTGGTCAACGACGACGTCGTCATGTTGCGCAAACCAGCTGCGCCCAACATCGACGCAGCCGATAAGCGCACTTTGGACGCCCACTTGCGGCATATGGAGTACCTCATCGACGTTGCCACGCATCGAATGCGCTGCCTCGGGAGGTCGCCATCCGATCCGACGTGTAAGGCGGAGGCAGCGTCGCTAGAGAAGCGGAAGAGTCAGCAATGAATCGAGACATGAAGGAGCCTCAAGTAAGAGTTAGACGGGTTCTCGCCCGCCGCGGTCAGTGATCTGGAGTCGCGCTAGGCCGGCATCGCTTCTTTGAAGTCGTTCGGAATTGGAGCGGTGAAGCTGAGCGATTCGCTCGTCCGCGGATGGCGAAACGTCAGCTTCCAGGCGTGAAGCATTTGGCGAGGGAAATTTCCGGCGCGTTTTCCGCCGTAAAGTTTGTCGCCCAAGACGGGATGACCAAGATGATGAAGATGAATGCGGATCTGGTGGGTGCGGCCGCTGTGGATGACGCACTCCACGAGGCTCAGTTTACCGGTGGAATCCAAAACCCGGTAATCCGTTCTCGCGGCGCGACCGCCGCGCCTAGCAATGCTCATTCGCTGACGATGCACGGGATGGCGCGCGATGGGCGCGTCGATAGTGCCGAAAGATTTGCGCGGTTGGCCGGCCACGAGCGCGAGATAAGTTTTTCCGGTTGTCCGATCGGCGAACTGTTTTGAAAGATCGCGGTGGGTGGCATCGTTCTTGGCCACGACCAGCACACCGCTGGTTTCTTTGTCGAGCCGGTGCACGATCCCGGGGCGTTCCTTGCCGCCGATGACGGAAAGATTTTTGCAGTGGGCGAGAAGCGCGTTCACGAGCGTGTGTTGCTGATGCCCGGCGCCGGGATGCACGACAAGACCGGCGGGCTTGTTGATTACGAGGAGATCGTCGTCTTCGAAAAGAATCTCGAGGTCCATCGCTTCCGGTTGCGATTCGATCTTGGTGACTTCCGGTTCGCGCCACTCGATGACATTTCCGCCGCGGACGGAATCGCGCGGGCGCGCCGCTTTGCCATTTACGGTCACGAACCCGTCGCGAATAAGCGTCTGAAGCCGGGAACGCGAAAAATCCGGGAGCAGCTGGGCGAGGACGCGATCGAGGCGCTGACCGGCGTGGGAAATTTCGACGGTGAGCTTGTTCATGGATGAAGTCACGGCTGGGTGCTACACTCGCCGACGATGCCGGAACCGTCGCCCGATGCTTCGAGCCAGAGTTGCCCTGCCTGCGGGTTGGTCATCGATGTCTCGCAGACAGAACCGTTGGCGAAAGTCGCTTGCCCGGAGTGCGGCGAAAAATTTCGTGTCGAACGCGCCTTCGATAATTTCGCGCTCCTGGAAACGCTGGGCGTGGGCGGCATGGGTTCAGTCTACAAAGCGCGCGATACTCGGCTGAATCGATTCGTCGCGCTCAAGCTGCTCCGCCCGGAATTGAGCGCCGATCCGGGGGAAATCCAGCGGCTCGAACAGGAAGCCCGCGCGACGGCGGCTGTGAACGATCCCCATGTCATCCAGGTTTTTTCGTCGGGCAGCGATCACGGCCAATTCTATCTCGTGATGGAGCTGGTGGATCAAGGAAGTCTCGACGACCGGATGGCGGAGCAGGGGCGGGTGAATGAAGCGCAGGTGCTCGATACGGGCATTCAAGTCGCGCGCGGTTTGCGGGCCGCGCATGAGCAGGGGCTCATTCATCGCGACGTGAAACCGGGCAACATTCTCTTTGCCGACGAAGCGACGGCGAAGATTGGCGATTTTGGGTTGGCGGTGGCGGCTGGGCAAAATGCGGAAGCGCAAAATGAAATCTGGGGCACGCCGTATTACGTCGCGCCGGAGCGATTGAACAATGAGCCGGAAGACTTTCGGAGCGATCTCTACAGTCTCGGCGCGACTCTGTATCACGCGGTTTCGGGCCGGCCGCCGTTCGAGGGCGAAACGAATTCCGCGACCGCCCTGCGCGATTTTAAAAACAATCCGGTCAGTCTCGGGAGCGCGGCGCCCGGTTTGCGACGCGAGACCGTCAAGGTGATCGATCGCATGATCGCGCCGGACCGCGAGAAACGTTTCGGTTCCTACGACGAATTGATCGGCGCGCTGGAAGACGCGCGCGATGCTCTGAATCCGTCCGGAAAAAAAGCGCGCCGCCGGCGGATGACGATCGCGGCCGTGCTGGTCGTGATGGCACTGGGCGCCGGCGGATTTTATTGGCACAAAATACAATCCGAACGCCTGGAAAAAGCGAGAGCCACGGCGCAATCGGGCGAAGAGACGTTGCGCCATCTTTATGATGAAGCGCGGCGAGAATTGATCGCTGGAAAATACGATTCGGCCCGGACGACATTCGCGCGCCTGGCCGTTGAAGCGCAAAACAAGCAACCGCTCTTGAATTGGATCCGGCTCCATCGCGGTCTGGCAAATTTGCTCCGCGGTTACACCACCCAGGCGCGCCAGGCGTTCGAGGAACTCGAAAAAGCCGGCTCGTTTTCAAGCAAGCCGGAAGACAAAACGTTGGCGGATTTTTTTCCGCAAACGGCTCGCACGATGAATGGGCCGGAAGCAGTCCTCGCCAGCGCAGCGTCACGCTTGAGCTCCCCGGAGACGCCAGACCGTTTCGCGCTCTTCCTCTTCGCCGTCAAAGACTGGCAGCAGGGTGACTTCGCTAACGCCGCGACGCTGTTCGAACAATTCGACCGCACGCAGTCAGCTGGCGTTTACGCGTGGATCAACGATTACAAGCCGGTCGGGGAAAAATTCCTGGCCGACTATCGGGTTTATGCGGATTGGAAAAAGCAGGCGCAATCTTTCACTGGTCGCGAGCAAATCACCGCCGCGCTGACGGCGTTGCGATCCGCGCAGGGGAAATTGCAATTGCGCGGCAAGCTTGTCGACGCCTTCAAGGACGAAGAAGCGAAACTTGTGCGGCAGGCCGAGCAGAAAAACTAGCCAATGCTACCCCACGGCCGGCGTCCGCCTGGGGCGGGCGCCGTGCAGTCAGCACAAACCCCAGTTTAGTGGTGGCTGATTGAAATGCCGGGATAGCGGCTCAATTGCTCCGCGAGCGGCGCATTGCCGTTCCGTTCCATCTCTCGCTGATCGATGGTCAAAACGTTGCCCGTCCGCGTGTCGGTGATGATATGGCGTTTCCGCACCTTCTGCTTCAGGTGCGAACCCGTGATCGTGACGTACTCGTAGTCCGCGTTGTCACTCTGAGTCTTCTCTTCGACGCGCGGCCGATCAGCCAGGGCCGAGCCGAAAGCGAGCGTCCCGATGACCGCGCTCACAATTAACTTTTTCATAACAAAACGTACGACCACTTCCGGCAGGGTCAACCGGCTAAAGGTAACGGCGGCGTTACTTTCGTTCCCGCTCGTGCTCGTGCTCGACTCGGCGGTTTCGAGCACGAGCACGAGTGCGAGCCTGAGGGGGGAGCCGTGGACACCCTTATCACCAATGCTAAGTTACCGGCTCGATGACGCAGAACCCACCGTTTCCATCGCCTGAGGAGCTCAAGGCGAAGCTGTCCGAATTCATGAAAACGAATTTCGGCGATAAGGTCGCGTTCACGACCTACACCGAGCCGGAGACGGCCCAGGCGCCCGCGGAAGAAAAGCCGCCGCAACCCACGAGCGATGAGCCGTTCGTTTTCGATTTTCTGCCGCGCGATATCAAGGCGCACCTCGACCGGTTCGTCATCAAACAGGACGAAGCGAAGAAGGTGCTCTCGATCGCGGTGTGCGATCACTACAACCACGTCAATTATTTGCGGCGACTGGAGCAAGAAGATCCGGCACGGGTGGAGGGAACCGAGTACGCGAAACAGAACGTGATCCTCGTCGGGCCGACCGGCGTCGGGAAAACTTATCTCATCAAACACATCGCGGACCTGATCAAAGTGCCGTTCGTGAAAGCGGACGCGACGAAATTCAGCGAGACAGGTTACGTAGGCGGCGACGTAGAGGATCTCGTCCGCGAATTGGTGGACAAAGCCGATGGCGACGTGCAGCTGGCGCAGTTCGGGATCATTTACATCGACGAGATCGACAAACTTGCTGCCGCCGGAAACATGGTCGGGCGCGACGTGAGCGGACGCGGGGTGCAGACAACGCTGCTAAAGTTAATGGAGGAAACCGACGTGCCGTTGCGGAGTGCGAACGACATCCAGGCGCAGCTCCAGGCCGCGTTCGAATTTCAGCGGCGCGGCGGCAAAGCGAAACGCGAAACGATCAGCACCCGCCACATTTTGTTTGTGGTGAGCGGCGCGTTCGAGCGCTTGAAGCAACAGGTCTCGCGCCGGCTCACGCAAGGGCAGATCGGGTTCAACACCGAGCCGCGCCAGATCATGGACAACGAGCTGTTTGAGTTCGTGAACACGCAGGATTTCATCGAGTACGGGTTCGAGCCGGAATTCATCGGCCGTTTGCCGGTGCGGGTAGTCTGCGAAGAACTGGCCGCCGAAGATCTTTATCAGATCATGAAGTATTCCGAGGGCAGCATCCTCCGGCAATACGAGCGCGCCTTCCGCGCTTACGGGATCGAGATCAGTTTCGAAGATGAATCCCTGCATCTCATGGCGGAAGCCGCGGCGAAGGAAAAAACCGGCGCGCGCGGCCTGCTCACGGTCTGGGAAAAACTGTTCCGCGATTACAAGTATTATCTGGCCGGTTCAGGCCTGAGCCAGTTGCGCGTCACCGCCGAACTGGTTCGCGAACCGAAGAAGGTGCTCGAGCGGCTGATGGTCGAAGGACACAAACAGGAAGAAGCAGCGCTCGAACAAAGCGCGCGCGTTTTCGCCGAAGAATTCCAGAAAGCGCACGGGCTCGAGATTATTTTCGAGCCGGCTGCGATCGCGCGCCTGGTCGAGCGCGCCCACGCGGAGCGGATGCCGATGCCCGATCTTTGCGCGCATTTGTTCAAGGATTACCAGTTCGGTCTGAGTCTCGTGCAAAAAAATACCGGCCAACGCAGTTTCGTCCTGGGGCGAGAAGCAATCGACGCGCCGGATAAATTCTTGAGTGATCTCGTAGTTCAATCACACTATCCGGCGAAATGAAGCGGCCTATCGTTGCAGCGCTTGTCATCGGGTTGATCGTCGCCGGTCTCATTATCGGCGTGGAGGTCGCCGGCTGGCTCGCGCGCCCGGATCAGGCGCTCGCGAATTTCTTTCCGGAAACGACGAAGCGCGTGATGCCCGCGATCGGGTACGGACTCGCCGTGATCGTCGCGATGGGTGTCGCGTTCCTGACGCTGTCGACTTCGCGCCGCAACCGGATGCTGATGATCGTCGCGATCCTCGTCGTGGAATTGCTGGGCGTCGCCTTGGTTTGCTCGCTTTACAAATTGGAGTTCCAACCGCTGCCGGCGATGGCCGCGGCACTCTTCGGTTTCCTCGGAGTAATCGGGTTCGTTTGGTTCACCGCTTATCTCGAGGAACGCCGGTCGCGCCCGCCGAAGATTAAGGCCGGTCCCACGCCGCGGGCCGCACCGATTTCCGTCGTGCCGGACGGCCCGACGACTCTGCCGGCTGCCGCGCCGCAACCAGTCGCTCCGCCGCCGGTCGTTGAAAAACCGCGGGCTCGCGCCCGGCGCAGTGACGCAGTCAGCGATTCCGGCGCGCGCGTCTGCGAAGTCACCGCTGTGGTATGCGATCTCGCGAACAAGCACGATCTCGCCGAGGAATGCGAGCCGGCGGTGTTCGCCGAAATTACCGAGCGCTTCATTGCCCATGCGATCCAATCTTTGCGCGCGGAAGGCGCTTACATCGAATCAGCGGGCGGCGAAGGAGTCGTCGCGATTTTCGGTTACCCGGAAAACGACAAGCAGCACGCCGAAAAGGCCGTGCGCAAAGCGATGGCGCTGACCACGTCATTTGCCGAGGCGAACAAAGGCAGCAAGTCCGACGCGTTGCGCAACGCCGGGGTCCACGCCGGGGTCAGTTCCGGCACGATGATCATGGCGCCGATGAAAAATAACGGGCAGCGCAACATGCTGGCCGCGGGCGAGCCGGTGGAATTGGCGCGCCGCTTTTGCATCGCAAATCGATTTTACGGCTCTCGGGTTTTGCTCGGCCCGCGGACGTTTGAGTTGGCCAGCAAAATTCTCGTGGCGCGCCCGATCGATTTTCTCAGCGGCGTGGATGTCCGCGAGCGGCACGAAATTTACGAACCGGTCGCGCTCGCGCTCAATGCTTCGCGCGAAATCATCACGCGTCGCGATGCGTTCTGGAACGGCGTGGTGCTCTATCGCGAGAAACGCTGGGCCGAGGCTTACTCGCAATTTCAAAACGCGCGCGGGCCCGAGGGCGAAGAGGATCGGCCCCTGCAATTGTATTTGCGGCGTCTCGAGCCGCTCGCTCTGCAATTGACGAACACGCCTCTCGACCAGTGAGTCGTCTCCGGTTTTGAGGAAGACGGAATATCCCTCTGCGATTCGGGAATTGATCGCGCAGCTTCGCCAAATGCCGGGAGTCGGTCCGCGCTCCGCGGAACGAATTGCGCTTTGGATCGTCCAGGCGCGCGGCGACCAACCGGAGACGATCGCGCGCTCGATCGCGAGCACGCGCCAGACCGTGCGCCCGTGTCCGCGCTGCGGATTTTTCACGATGGAACCGCTCTGCGAGATTTGCTCCGACACCTCGCGCGCCGGCGACTTGCTCTGCGTGGTCGAGCAACCGACCGATATTTTGCCGCTCGAGAAAACGAGTGCGTTCCGCGGCCATTACCATTCGTTAGGCGGCCGCATTTCGCCGCTCGATCACATCGGCCCCGACGACTTGCGGATCAAGGAATTGCTGCAGCGAGTCGAAACGGAAAAATTTTCGGAAATCATCCTGGCGCTTGCCGCCGACGTGGAAGGCGAAGCGACGACAAATTACCTGGTGGAATTGCTGAAACCGTTTCCGGTTTCATTGACTCGTATCGCGCATGGTTTGCCGGCGGGTGGGGGACTTGAATCAGCCGACGAACTTACTCTTTATCAGGCGCTGTCCGGCCGAACGAAGTTGTAGCGACGGTGCTACAGGTTGCTTTCTCGAACCGCTCGAAATAGTTTCGCAACGATGTCCTGCATGAAAATCGATCCCGCTCTCCACCAGGCGCAAAAGCCGCCATGGATCAAAGTGCGGCTGCCATCGAATCCGGTTTTCTTTTCCACAAAGGCGCTGATCTCCGATTTGCGGCTGCACACGGTTTGCGAAAGCGCGCAGTGCCCGAACCGCTGGGAATGCTGGAGCCAGGGCACCGCGACGATGATGATCGCCGGCGAACGGTGCACGCGCGCCTGCGGTTTCTGCGCGGTCACGACAGCGAAGCCGTTTGCGCTCGAGGAAGACGAACCGCAACGCGTCGCCAAAGCCGTGCGCCGAATGGGACTGAAGCACGTGGTTGTCACCGCCGTCGCGCGTGACGATCTCAAGGACGGCGGCGCGAACCATTTCGCGCGGACGATCGACGCGATCCGCGCCATGGATCCATCCGTGATCATCGAAGTGCTCGTCCCGGATTTTCACGCCCAAACCTGGTGTATCCAGATCGTGCTCGACGCGGCGCCCGATATTTTCAATCACAACTTGGAGACCGTGGAACGTCTCACGCCACTCGTGCGTTCGCGGGCGAAGTACCGGACGTCGCTCGATGTTCTGCGCCAGGCGAAAGAGATCGCGCCGAAAATTGTCACGAAAAGCGGCGTCATGCTCGGACTTGGGGAGAAAGAGCCGGAACTTTTTCAAGCGATGGACGACCTGCGCGAGATCGGATGCCAGGTGTTGACGATGGGTCAGTACTTGCGGCCGAGCGCGAGTCATCTTCCAGTGGTCGAATTCGTTTCGCCGGAGCGTTTCGAAGCCTACGGCGAGATCGCCCGCGCAAAGGGGTTCGAGCACGTCGCCTCCGGGCCGCTCGTGCGCAGTTCGTATCACGCGGCCGATTTCCATCCGGTCGTGCGCTAGAGATGGCGGCGCCCCACGACGCCGGCTCGATCGATCGCGTGACGGTTGCTGCCGTCATTCCGGCGTTCCGCGAAGAAAAACACATCGCTGAAGTCGTTCGGCGAACGTTGCAACGACTCCCGAATGTTCTCGTGGTCGATGACGGTTCAAACGATGCGACGGCGGCCGAAGCGAGAAAGGCCGGCGCCGACGTGATTGTCCACGAGCAGAACCGCGGCAAAGGCGAATCGATCAAGAGCGGCTTCCGGTATTGGCTCGAGCACGGTTCGACCTACGTCGTCATTCTCGATGGCGACGGTCAGCATTTGCCGGAAGAGATCGATCGTTTTCTCGCCACCGCCGCGACATCGGGTGCGAAACTCTTGGTCGGCACGCGGATGAACGACGTGCGCGAGATGCCGTTTGTTCGCCGCGTGGTGAATCGCTACATGAGCCGCAAGATCAGCCGCGCTTGCGGCCAGGAAATTCCCGACACCCAATGCGGTTTCCGCATGGTGCACCGCGATATCATGCCGGACTTGTTAGGCGGCACCGAGCGTTTCGACTACGAGACCGAGATGCTCATTCTCGCCAGCCGCGCCGGTTGCCGCATCGCCGCCGTTCCGATCAGCACCGTTTACTCCGACGAAGTCAGCAGCATCCATCCTGTGCGCGACACGCTGCGCTTCTTCAAACTGATGCGGCGCTATAAAAAGCTGACGCCGAAGCGCGGCGTCCCTACCTAAACCAAACCGCGTCGCCGGAAATCGCCGAGGTTGCCGCCGCTCGATCGCTCGATGAGATCAATGGTGAATTTCAGGAGGCAAACCTCCCAGGCATCGTCGACGCCCTGAATCACGGCACTGAGCGGTTCTTCAGAATTTTCCACCTGCCGGCGCGTGCGCTCGATCACGGCTTCCATCGTATCGCGGACGCGATTTTCCACGACGTCGGTTTTGCGGAACTGGAATCCGTAACGCAGCACCGCCATGTCGCGCGTCCGCTCGCGGAGCATTTCGGCATATTTCGCGGCTTTCTCGCCGAAGCCTTCGAGAAGCAATCGGCAATAATGTTCCGGCGTGAGGATTTGCGGACGTTCCGCATGGATCCGGCCGTCGCGGACACGGATTTCGTTCACCTGATCCATCAATTCCGAGATCAGATAAAAGCGGAAGCTCGTGCTGCCGAAGGTCGCGATCTGGCGTTCGGGCGCGAGAATGACGCGCGTGTTTTCGATCGCGTATTGGAAGTCGTCGTTGGTTATCACAAAAAAACCGGCCGTTTCACATTACGGCTAATGGGCAGCGCGCGCTACCGGCTCGACAATCTCTTCGCGTTCACGCCCGGAACGCCAACGCCAGATGGCTTCCGTGGTAAAAATCACGAGCGCAATCCAAATGAAAGTGAACGTGATGAGATGGGCGCGGGTGAATGGTTCGTGATAAAGAAAAACGCCGAGGAAGAAACTGCCGCTCGGCGACAGATATTGGAGGAAGCCAAGGGTCGTTAGGCGAAGATGGCGCGCGGCGTGTCCGAACCAGACCAACGGCAGGCCGGTCACGATCCCGGTGCTGATGAGCAGCAACGCCATCGACCAGCCGGCGGAACTGAATGCGGCGTTTCCGGCGCGTTGCAAATACAAGAGATAAACGGCTGCGATCGGAGTGAGCAGCGTGGTTTCGAGAAACAAACCGGGAATCGGACGGACGCCGGATTTTTTTCGAAGCAATCCGTAGAGTCCAAAGGAAACGCAGAGCGTGATCGCGAGCCAGGGGAACCGGCCGTAACCAAGTGTGAGATTGAGCACGCCGATCAGGGCCAGAATGACGGACAGCAGTTGCAGACGCGTGAGGCGTTCGCGGAGAAACGTCGCGCCGAAGAGCACGTTGATGAGCGGCGTCATGAAATAACCGAGGCTCGTCTCGATGACGCGGCCGACGTTCACCGCCCAGATGAAACAGAACCAGTTCACCGAAATGGCCACGCCGCTCGCGAGACAATACAGAAGCGCCCGACGCGAGCGCATCGCTTCGCGGACTTCGGGCCAGCGTTGTTGCCAGCTCAGCATTCCGACGAGGAAACAGGTCGTCCAAACGAAACGGTGCGCCAGAATCTGCGACGCGGAAATGTTCGTGAACAATTTCCAATAAATCGGAATCAATCCCCACGTGCCGAATGCGGCGAGGCCGGCGATGAGTCCGGAGCGATCTTCGTGCGCGACGGAAGAGTGCTTTGCCGCGGGTCGCATCGAATCCTATTTCACGCTTCGCGCTCGACAGCAACTATCGCAGAACGGCGCGACATTGTATTGGTTAGGCCGGTGGCAATGAACGCGCGGAAATTTTTCAGCGAACTGAAACGGCGCAAGGTTTATCGCGTGGCGGCGGGATACGCCGTCCTGGCCTGGCTGCTGATTCAAATCGCCACGCAGGTCCTGCCATTCTTTGAAACTCCAACGTGGGCGGTGCGGCTGGTTATCGTCGCGCTGGTTCTTGGCTTTCCGGTGGCACTTTTTCTTTCGTGGGCGTTCGATCTCACGCCGGGTGGTATTGTTCGTACCGAAGATCTTCAGGAAACAAAAGCGCCGACGACTGCTGTGAAATTGCCGCCGCCGGAAAAAAGTATCGCGGTCTTGCCGTTCGAGAATCTGAGCGACGACCAGCAGAACGCCTATTTCGCCGACGGCATCCAGGACGACATTCTTTCCAACCTGGCGAAGGTCGCGGACCTGAAAGTGATCAGCCGCACCAGCGTGCGGCAATATCGAACCGGCACGCGGAACGTGCGCGAGATCGGCGAAGCGCTCGGGGTCGCTTACGTGATGGAGGGGACGGTCCGGCGCGAATCAAACCGGGTGCGGATCAATGCTCAGCTCATTGATGCGCGAAACGACCTGCATGTTTGGAACGACACGTTCGATCGCGAGATCACGGATTTGTTCGCGCTCCAAACGGAGCTGGCCCGGCGGATCGCGTTTGCGCTTCGTGCAAATCTTTCGCCACAGGAAAAAGAGAGGCTCGAGAAACATCCGACGAGCGATCTGGACGCGTACGATTTGTTTCTTCGCGCGCGGGATCTCTTTCGCTGGAGCGGCTCCGGCGACCCGCGCGAAAACGGGGAGCGCGCCTTGCGATTGCTCGACGAGGCGATCGCGCGCGATCCGAATTTCGCGCTCGCGCATTGTCTCGCCTCGCGGTTCCACTGCGAGCTGTATTGGTTTGGATACGATCGAACGCGGCAGCGGCTGGCGTTGGCGAAAGTTGCGGCCGATACGGCCTTGCGTTTGCGGCCGGATTCGAGTGAGGCGCGGCTCGCGCTCGCCTACTACTATTACTATGGCTACCGCGATTACGAGCTCGCCCGGACCGAGGTCGCGATCGCGCAGGAGGTCGCTCCGAACAATGCCGAAACGTGGGAAGCGGCGGGCGCGATCGGACGGCGTCAGGGGCATTGGGAAAACGCGGTCAAGAATTTCGAAAAAGCGAAGGAACTCGATCCGCGCAACGCCTCCGTTTTGTGGGACGTCGCGGAAACCTACGCCTGTCTCGGTCGCGACGCCGAAGCGACGGACGGGTTCTCGGTCGGAACGGAAGTAAATCCCGAGGCGCACTTTTTTTCCGTCGCGCGCGCTGCGATTGCGCTGCGAACCGAGGGAAATCTGGAACCGCTTCAGACTGTGCTGCGTGCGATCCCGGCGCATTTCGATCCGGGCGGAGGTGTAACGAACATTGCGTTGCGCGTCCATCTCGCAGCGCGCGATTACGACGAAGCGGAACGCTGGCTGAAGAAATCGCGCTACGACAGGTTCAACGATCTCGGTGTCGGCGGCGCGGGTGCGATTCTCGACGGATACGCTTTTCCGCGGTCGTGGTACGAAGGTCTGATCGCTCGAGGCCGCGGGGACAACGCAATGGCGCAGGATGCATTCGCCCGTGCCCAGGAAATTGTGGAAGACGATCTCGTGAAAGCGCCCGACGACGCGGAACTGGTCGCGATGCTCGGTTTGGTGCTTGGAATGCGCGGACGGAAAGAGGAAGCAATTGCCGCCGGGCATCGGGCCGTCGAGTTGCTGCCAATTTCGAAGGACGCTTTCGACGGTCCGCTTATCGCAACGAAGCTCGCGGTGATTTACGCCCAGGCGGGCGAACCCGCGCGCGCCCTGGTGTTGCTGGAAGAATTAGTCAATCTCCCAAATGGTCCCACGCCGGGCGCGTTGCGCATCGAGCGCGAATGGGATCAAATCCGCAGCCATCCGCGGTTCGCGAAGCTGCTCGCGTGACTGGCCGCTATTTCGCCGGCGTCGCGGCCGGCTGCGCGCGAAAGAGCGGGATGAAATCGAGAAATCCTTCTACCCGGAGTTTTTCAGCCGGAACGAAACGCAACGCTGCCGAGTTCACGCTGTAACGACGATTCAGCGGCGGCGGGCCGTCATCGAAGACATGTCCAAGATGCGAATCGCTTTTCTTTGCCCGAACTTCAGTCCGCACCATGTTGTAACTGTTGTCGACTTTTTCCACGACGTGTTCAGGCGCGATCGGTTTGGTGAAACTAGGGAAACCGGTGCCGGCATCGTATTTGTCGAGCGAGGAAAAGAGCGGCTCGTTCGTGATGATGTCGACGTAAAGGCCGGGTTTGCGATTATCCCAATGCGCGTTGTGGAATGCCGTCTCCGTTCCGTTCTCGCGCGTGACGTGGAATTGCTCGGGGTTGAGTTTGTGGCGCAGCTCCGCGACAGATGGGACCGGGAATTCGTCGGGATGCGTCTTGGGCGCGATCTTCTTGTCCTGCGCATGGCTCCACCAAACGATGCCGCCCGTGATGAGAACGGCCAGGACGAGCCCTGCCAGCAGCGTAATCATGGAGGACACCGATGACTTGTGATGATGGATTCGTGTCATTGCGAGTCGGAACCATGAATTGGAAAACGCGTTTCCGCCAGTCGCCCGATAGGACTATTTGTTAACAATTTGAGTCTCGTCCGGCCTCGGGCACGCGAATTTAACGGCTGAACAGAATCAACCCGACCGGTGCGACTGCGACGCCGCGCAGTTCGGGCTTGCCGCGCATAAAGCCGCTGCTTTAAGTGGAGCGGTGACGCGTTCCAACTCGCCAGCTAGCTAAAATGGCGTTAAGCAGATTTTGGGTCGTTCTCTTTCTCGCTTCGATCGCCTATCTCTTCTTCCTGCTGTTCAGCGGACGATTCTACGCCATCGAATTTGTCGTCAACGGAAAGAAGGACGAACCCCTGCTGCAACGCGAGTTTTACCTCGAACAAGCGTCGCCGGAATTGCGGAACAGCTTGCAGACCGCGGCTGACCACACGGCCACGGTCGGCGGCGTGCAATACAAGATCGAGGACGGTGTGGTAAAGGCTTACTCCGGCAAACAAGCCGCGGATGGAATTTTGCCGACGTGCAAGAGCACCATCCTCGATCTGCTCTTGCCACTCATCGCCTACCTGTCGTTCTTCAGCGGCATCCTGCAATTATTGATCGACAGCGGCGCTTCGGAACGCGTCGCGAAATTTCTCAGTCCGATTTTCGTTCGTGTTTTTCCCGAAGTGCCGCGCGGTCACCCGTCGATCTCGTATATGACATTGAATTTTGCCGCGAATTTCCTCGGACTCGACAGCGCGGCGACGCCGTTCGGCTTAAAGGCGATGGAGAGTCTGCAAGAGCTGAACAAGGACAAGGATCGCGCCAGCAATCCGCAGATCATGTTCCTGTGTTTGCACGCGGCCGGGCTCACACTTATCCCGACGTCGATCATTAGTTATCGCGCGGCGCAACACGCGCTCAATCCGGCGGACGTGATGCTGCCGTGCATCATCACCTCGTTTATTGGCACGGTCGCGGCGCTCGTCCTGGTCGGCATTCGCCAACGGATCAACTTGTTTAACGCTACCATCGTCGTCGCCATCGGCGGCATCGTTGGCGTCATTACGGCACTCCTCATTTACATCACGCGACTCGATCTCGTCAGCAAAAGCCATTTCACCGGCAATCTCTCCAACGGCGTGTTGTTAGGTCTTATCCTGGTGATTCTCGGGTACAGCTTGTGGCGCGAGAAACAATTCGCCGCCAAGGGCACGACTATCTTCAATTCGTTTGTCGAGGGCGCTTACAACGGCCTGACTGTTGGGCGCATTATCTTCCCTTATATCCTTGGCATGCTGGTCGCGATCTCGCTTTTTCGAAACAGCGGATTGTTCGACATGTTCGCGACCGCGCTGGCGTGGGTTTTCCGCGCCTTCCATGTGAACGAACAAATCGTGAACGCGCTCCCCATCGCCATCCTCCGGCCATTCAGTTCCGCTGGCAGCCGCGGATTCCTTCTCGATGCCATGGGAACATACGGCGCGGATTCTTTTACCGGCCGGCTCGCCTGCGTCTTCCAGTGCGCGGCCGAGACCACCTTCTATGTCATCGCCGTTTACTTCGGGAGCGTGAAGATCAAGCATACGCGATACGCCCTGAGCACCATGCTCCTTGTCGACCTGATCTGCGTCTGCGCGGCCATCTTCGTTTGCCTCGCGTTCTTTCAATTGCCGGCAGGCGCTCCAACCGCGCCTTGATTGAGCCCTGCTTCATCGGGTTGTCCTAACTCGCTGAGACGCCATTCTCAGATCATGTTGGCGATGAATTCGCGGCCATCGAATGGTGCGAGGTCTTCGAGTTTTTCTCCGGTGCCGACGAAGCGCGTGGGCAGACCGAGCTCTTCCTGAATTGCGATTACGATGCCGCCTTTGCCGCTGCCGTCGAGTTTCGTCACGATCAATCCGGTGAGGCCGATGGCCTGATGGAATTCGCGCGCCTGGGAAAGCGCGTTGCTGCCGGTCGTCGCGTCGACCACCAGCAGTGTTTCGTCGGGAGCTTTCTCGTTTTGTTTCGCCAGGCTGCGTTTCACCTTCGCGAGTTCCGCCATCAAATTGCTTTTGGTGTGCAGGCGGCCGGCGGTGTCGCAAACGAGGAACTCGATATTTTTTCGGTCGGCGGATTCGTACGCTTCGTAGCAAAGCGATGCT
>DATILK010000333.1:0-1517 GCA_035476555.1 Chthoniobacterales bacterium
GGACATCCTATTCCGGGGCCGGTCAGTTCGATGGAAAAAACACCTCGCTGGTTCTACGCCCGAACGGACAGATCGCCGATGCGGAGGGCTACCGGAACCTGATCGTTGCCCGAGCCAAAGATGGTGCGCCCATTTTTCTCCGCGACGTAGCGACCGTCGTGGACAGCGTGCAGGACGAGAGGCTTTCGCGGCATTTCTACGCGCGCGGTTTTACCACGCCTGCTTCGGTGATCGTGCTAGCGGTCTCGCGCCAGGCCGGCGCCAATGCCGTCCAGGTCGCGCAATCGATCAACGATTTGTTGCCCCAGATGCGGCTCGAATTGCCGGGCTCGATCAATCTCATCCCAACCTTCGATCGATCGCTCAGCATCGTTCATTCGGTTTCCGACGTTCAGGCCACCCTCTTCATCGCGTTCGTCCTTGTCGTGCTCGTTATCTTTGTCTTTCTCGGCCGGGCCCGCGACACGTTGATCCCGGTCGTGGCCTTGCCGCTGTCGATCCTGCTCACGTTCCTTGTCATGTGGGCGCTCAATTATTCGATCAACAATCTCACCCTCATGGCGCTCACCCTCGCCATCGGCTTCCTGGTCGACGACGCGATCGTGTTTTTGGAAAACGTGGTCCGCCGTGCCGAACACGGGGAATCGATTTATCGCGCGACTCTGAACAGCGCCGGCGAAATTTCTTTCACGATCCTTTCGATGACGCTGTCGCTGGCGGCGGTCTTCATCCCGCTCGCGTTTATGCCGGGATTGCTGGGACGGATTTTCCGTGAGTTCGCCATCACCATCATTGTCGCCATTTTCGCGTCCGGTCTGATCTCGCTGACGCTTACGCCGCTTATGTGCGCGCGGCTCTTGCGCGAACATCAGCCGGGACATCAGCGGACGTGGATGGAGCGTTTCACGAATAGTTTCTTCCAGCCAATTCTGCGTTTTTACAGTCGCTCACTGGATTGGTTTCTCGACCACGGCTGGCTCGCGGTGCCCGTCCTGATCGCGTGCGGCTTCGGCGTTTGGTTTTTCTTTTCGTCATTGCCCTTCACCCTTTTGCCCACGGGCGATAGCGGCGTAATTCGCGGGGCCTTACTGATGCAGGAAGGCACTTCGCCTCAGCAACAACGCCAGATGCAGGACAAGCTCGATCCTATTCTCCAGGCAAATCCGGCGGTGGATAAATATTTCACGATCGCCGGTAGCGGACGCGCCGGTTCCTCCGGTCTTTTCATGGTCCTATTCCTCAAGGACGCGAAGGACCGCAAGCCGATTGAGGAGGTCGCTGCGGATTTGCGACAACAACTCAGCGATATGCCGGGAATTTTCCCGACCCTCAACCCGGCTCCCGTCCTTCAAATCAACATCGGCGCGACCGGCAGCCAGTTCGGGCGCTACAGCTACTCGATCAGCGGCATCGACCCGGATGAAGTTTACGCCGCCGCAGACGCCCTCGGCGATAAGCTTAAGGACTATCCAGGCTTCGTGGCGCCGCCGCGCTCGAATCTCTTTCGTAACCAGCCG
>DATILK010000334.1:0-5377 GCA_035476555.1 Chthoniobacterales bacterium
GACATTACTCCATTACTCCACTACTCCATTACTCCATGGACCGCGTCCTCGTTGCTCCATCGATTCTGGCCGCCGATTTTTCTCACCTCGAGGACGAGATTCACCGCGCGGAGGACGCCGGCGCTGATTGGTTGCACCTCGACATTATGGACGGGCACTTCGTCGATAACATTTCGTTCGGGCCCGCTGTTGTCGCGACCGTGCGCAAACACACGAAGCTGCCGCTCGACGTTCACTTGATGATCGAGCGGCCCGATCATTACTTGCCGCGCTTCCTCGAAGCCGGCGCGAATTCGATCACGGTGCACGTCGAATCGGAATCGCGGCACGAAGTTCCAGAAACGCTCGCCGCGATTCGCGCCGCCGGTTGCGGCGTTGGATTAACTCTGAATCCAGCGACGCCGTTCGACGCGGTCGCGCCATTTCTCGACGCGATCGATCTGCTGCTCATCATGACGGTGCATCCCGGTTTTGGCGGACAGGCGTTTCGGCCCGAGATGATGGAGAAAGTTCGCCGCGCGAAAGACTGGCGCGACGCCCACGGCGGCAAACTCCATATCGAAGTCGACGGCGGCATTAAGCCGGGCACCGCGCGCGTCTCCATCGAAAACGGCGCCAACATTCTCGTCGCTGGCACGTCGATCTTTCGCACGCCGGATTACGCGGAAGCGATTCGCGAACTGCGCGGAACATGGTCTGGGTAGAGCGCGCGTCTCGCGCGTTGGTTTTGGCGTCTCGCCAAAACAATCTTTTGTTACGCGCCCGTCTGGAATCGATCCGATGAAAAGTTCATGCCGGCGAGACGCCGGCATCAGGCGAGCGAGACGCTCGCGCTACCCCAGCACCACGGGCGCTTCGGCCATCAACGCGGGCGCGCTTTGCAACTCGGTCTCGGCCATCACTTCGTCGTTCTGCGTCACCCGCACCACTTCTTCAATCGTCGTCTTGCCTTGCGCCACGCGGCGCCACCCGTCCTGCCGCAATGTCTCCATGCCGTTGCTGATCGCGCATTGCTTTAGCTCGCCGCCGTCGCGCTTTTGCATGATCAATTTTTTCAACGGCTCGGTCACAACACAGATTTCGTAGATCGCCAGCCGGCCTTGATATCCGGTTTGCCGGCAACTGTCGCAGCCTTCGCCGCGCCGGAACTGCGTTCCCATTTCCGCGGGCACGCCGATCTCGGCGAGATATTCGCGCGGGTAATCGTACATCCGCACGCAATGCGGGCAGAGCGTGCGCACGAGCCGTTGCGCGATGAACGCTTTCACAACCGACGACAACAAAAACGGCTCCACATCCATGTCGAGCAACCGCGTGATGCCGCCGACCGCGTCGTTCGTGTGCAGCGTGCTGAACACGAGGTGACCCGTCATCGCCGCGCGAATCGAGATATCCGCCGTCTCCACGTCGCGAATTTCGCCGACCATCACTACGTTCGGGTCCTGTCGCAAAATGTGGCGAAGCCCTTTCGCGAATGTCAGATCGATTTCCGGTTTTACATCGATCTGTGACACGCCAGGCAATCGGTATTCCACCGGTTCCTCGATCGTGATGATCCGGCGCTGCACGGAGTTGATGCTGCTGAGGAAACAATAAAGCGACGTCGACTTGCCGCAGCCCGTCGGCCCCGTGAGCAGAATAATTCCGTTCGGCTGCGCGAGAAGCGCGCGGATGACCTGTCCCTGCTTCTCGCTCATGTCGAGCCGGTCGAAACCGAAATTCTGGGTCTCCGTGCGGCTGAGCAAACGCAAGCTGATCGACTCGCCGTTCACGGTCGGGATGGTCGAGACGCGGACGTCGATGTTCTGGTCGTGCGCCTGCAAATTGATCCGGCCATCCTGCGGCAGGCGGCGCTCAGCGATGTCCATGTGCGCCATCACTTTCAACCGTGAAAGGATGGCCGATTGCAGCAGCCGCAATTGCGGGGGCACCGCCACTTCGTGCAGGATCCCGTCGATCCGATAACGAATGCGGAGATCGTTCTCCAGCGGCTCCACGTGAATATCGGTAGCTCGTTCCACGATCGCCTCGCGAATGACCTGGTTCACGAACTTCACCACCGAGGCTTCGGGATCGTTCGCGTCGAGATCGGTCGCGGTCTCGATGTCCTCCGCGCCTTCAAACGACCGGTTGGTCTTCAAAATTTCGTCGAACGTTTCCGCGCCGACGCCGTAAACGGTTTTCATCGCGCGCAAAATCTGGCCGCGCGGCACCAGGACCCATTCCGTGGGGCGCTTCAATAACTGCGACGCCAATTGGCGCCCGACCGAGTTAAACAAATCGTAGGTCGCGAGCACCACCGTTTTGTCCCGCGTTTCGATCGGCAAAATGTGATGCTGAAAAACAAAACGGCTCGGGAGAAGCGAAAGCGTCGTCCGCTCGATCCGTTTCGTGTCGATCGACATCACCGGCACCTGGAAAAAATTCCCGATCGCTTCGAGGAACCGCTGCTCGTCGACTTTTCCCGAGTCGAGCACCTGGGTCGTCCACGAGCCGCCGTTGAGATTGGTCGAAAGCTCGACGGCCTCGTCACGCGACGGCACACCGCTGGCTAGCAAAAGATCGACAAGGGAATTACTGATCGCCGGAGTCACGCGCTGATCTTAATCGACTTCGCGTAAATTGTCATGCGGCGACCGAGACGCACGCAAGAATCCGCGTCGCTATTTCATCCCCGGCATGTCGGGCGCCGGAAGTTGAATCTGTTTGTCTTCGCCGGGTTTCGGGCAATCCGGACAATCGTCCTGTTCGAGCTCAGATCCGAAATGGGTCCTGCCCTCCTGCTTCTGGCGGAGCCGATACAGATCGAGCTTCGTCAGCGCTACTTCTGGTCGCATCAGGACAATCAGCTCGCTGCGAGTGTCGTTGTTCGTGGTTTGGCGGAACAAACCGCCGATGAGCGGGATTCGGCTCAGGAGGGGAATTCCACTCTTCGCACGGCGCTTGTTGTCGGTAATCAATCCACCGAGCACGATCGTCGAACAGTTGGGAGCGGACACACTCGTCTTGATGTAGCGCGTCGCGATATTTGGGATCTGGTTTCCGTCGATGTTGGTTGTATCCGCGATGCTGTCGAGCTTCTGCAGAATATCGAGGGTCACTTCTTTTTCCGAATTGATCAGCGGCACGACTTCGAGCTGAAGCGCGACCTTTTTGTATTGGATGCTCGATTGCGTTCCAAAGTTTTGCACCGGAGTTACCCCGGGATTGACTGTAGTTGGGGCAAGGGTTGATAGCGTACTCACCGGCACCGGAATTTCCTGGCCGGAAGCAATGACGGCCTGTTTGTTGTTGGTGGTGAAAACGACGGGACGGTTGATCACCTTGAATTTGCCCGTGGCATCGAGCGCACTCACGATTGCCGCCAGGCCGTCCCGGGCGCTGCTGAGGAGAAGGGTCGTCCCACCCGATCCGATTGCGTTTTGAAGGGCCGTGAAGTTCAAGATGTTGGCGGGATCGATGAGGGAGGCTGTGGTATTCCGCGCCACTCCGGCAAAACTGGTATCCCCTGGGGTGCGGGGCAGCACGTTGCCGTTGGCATCCGTGTGAGGTGTGCCTCCCTGCTTAAACCAATCGACGCCGAATTCTTGATTGTTGGTCAGCGAAAGCTCGCCAATGACGGTGCTTAGTGCCACCTGCGGCGCCTTGATATCCATCTCGTCGAGAAGCTTCCCGACTTTCACGACCACTTCTTTGTTTCCTAAAATGATGATCGAATTCGAGCGTTGATCGGCGATGATTTTCGCGTTGCCGATGGTGATGGCTTTCGGCGTGGTATCCACCGCTTGGGTGGATAATTCTTCAGAGAAATTCTGGCTGCCGCCGCTCGAGCTCGAATCCGTTCCGCCCGTGCTCGAGTAATTGCTCGGGTTCGTCCGGCGCTGGTTCTGTTGCGCCTGTTGCTGCGGCGCGGCCGGATTCGACGTCTCTGCGCCCGCTCCCTGGTTACTGCCGGGTTCCGTTAGCGTTTGCACAATAACCGGCAACACATCCGCGGCGCTGATGTAACGCAGGGGCCGCGTGACCGGCTTGGCAAATTCCACGTTCGCATCGAACTCGGAAATCAGCTTCTTGATGAACGGCATGTTGACCGGCCGCGTGATGACGTGAATCCGGTTCGTCCGGACATCAGCCGCGATCTTTATCTTGCCGACGACGATATTCTCTTCAGTCAACGCGGTGAGGGCGCTCAGGTCGCCCTCGATTGAAACCTGGGTGTTCTGCACTGGCGCCGGCGGCACATTCGCACCGGGACGAACCGGTCGCACGCCGGGCGCCACGGTGGTCGTGGTTGTCGTCGTCGCGCCGCCCTTGTCGAAAACGTCTTTCAACATCTCGACCACCTTGCTGGCGTCGGCGCGCTCGAGCTTGATGAATTCGCTTACGACTTGCGCCGGCGGGACGTCGATCTGGTCGATGATGTGGATCAACATACGGATGACGCTCGAGTTTTCCGTGATCAGAATGCTGCCAGCTTTCGGCAGAGCCAGAAATGAGGTCCATGGTTGCTGCGGTTGCAAGTACTGGCCAATCACTTGACTGAGCTCAACCGGGTCCGCGTACTTCAGCTTGAACAGAAAAGTGACGATATGTTCGCCCTCCGGAATATCCGCCTCGTCCGAAACCAGCGGAACGCCGGCGTTGCGTGGGCTCCTACTCGTTCCGATGACTTTCACGATATCGTCCCCCGCGGGCACGAGCGAGTAGCCGTTCATGAGCAAATTCATCTCGATGATTCTGATGGCTTCGTCCTTCGGAACCGCGCGGCTGAGGAAAATGTTCACCTTGCCTTGGACAAAGTTGTCCATGACCAGCTTCTTGTTGGTCAGCTGCTCGTAAAGATGCAGGACATCGACGACGTCGCTGTTGGGGAACTGGAGCGTGACGGTTTTATCCGGGACCGGAGTTAGGCCTGGAATGGACGGCGGCGCTGGATTGGTTTGCGCGGGCGGAACGGCTGCCGGCGGCTGGGCGGACGTGTTGGCCGGACCGGTCGGCGCCGAAGGCGCAACCTGCGGCGCGCTCGGGAGAGGCCGCGGACTGACGCCAGGCGCGCTGGTCGGCTTGGCTTGCCCGAAAGCGGAGGTCAGCGCTGCGAGACACAGCGCCACGGAGCAGAATGGGCGAAGCACGCGCTTTATGTAATAGGTCCAGCTCGCCGGGTCAAGCCAGAGCTTTCGCTCAGCTAAACGAATTACGAGCTATCGTAGAAGCACGGATAATCTTAATTCTGCTCAAAGCACCGAGCGCCCTGCCAATTATAACAACTGCTCGGTTGAATGAAGATATTCACTTGGAAACCCGAATTCTGCATATCATAGAGATGGCTGTACGCGTCTAGATAATCGTAAGCGTTGTAGTAGTAGTCGCTGGTTCC
>DATILK010000335.1:0-4560 GCA_035476555.1 Chthoniobacterales bacterium
GCTTTACAAGGATTTGCCGGGAGCGTTTCTCGAAACCTACACGCTCGATGGCAAAGGCCGGACGCCGGCGAAAGGAGACATTTTCAAAAATCCCGCGCTGGCGAAAACGCTGCGCTTGATCGGCGAGAAAGGGCGGGACGCTTATTACAAAGGCGAAGTCGCGGACAAGATCGACGCCTTCATGCAGGCGAACGGCGGTTACCTGCGCAAGATCGATTTCGAAAAGCACAGCTCGACCTGGGTCGATCCCGTGTCGGTGAATTATCGCGGCTACGATGTGTTTGAGTTGCCGCCGAACGGCCAGGGGATCGCAACCCTTCAGATCCTCAATATTCTTGAGGGGTTCGATCTCAAGGCGATGGGTTACAATTCCGCCGCGGCGCTGCACGCGATGATCGAAGCGAAAAAACTCGCGTGGGCCGATCGTGCAAAATTCTATGCGGACCCGGCGTTCTCAAAAATCCCGCTCGCTGGATTGCTCTCGAAAGATTACGCGGCCGAACGGCGGAAGCTGATCGATCCGATGCACGCCGCGAAGAAAATCGCGGCCGGAAATCCAGCGTTGAAAGACGGCGACACGATCTACATGTGCACCGCCGATGACGAAGGCAACATGGTGAGCCTCATTCAGAGTAACTATCGCGGTATGGGCAGCGGCATCGTCGTTCCCGGACTCGGTTTCATGTTCCAGGATCGCGGCGAATTATTTTCCATGGAACCCGGCCACGCGAACGTTTACGCGCCGGGCAAACGTCCGTTCCACACCATTATTCCCGGATTCGTGATGAAGGACGGCAAGCCGTGGGAAGCGTTTGGCGTGATGGGCGGCGGCATGCAGCCGCAGGGTCATGTCCAGGTGCTGACGAACCAGATCGATTTCGGAATGGGCGTCCAGGAAGCCGGCGACGCCGCGCGCTGGCAACACGAAGGCGACAGCGAACCGACCGGCGAAAAGCTGACGGAAACCGGCGGCTACGTGAATCTCGAGAGCGGCGTCCCGTATGAAACGGTGCGCGAATTAAAACTGAAAGGTCACGATATTCGTTTCGATCTTGGCGGTTACGGCGGTTACCAGGCCATCAAAGTCGAGATGCACGACGGCCAGCGCGTTTACGTCGGCGCAAGCGAGAGCCGCAAAGACGGGCAAGCGGCGGGATATTGAATCGCTGCAACTCCACACTAAAGCGTCTTCAGATATTCCATCAGCTCTCGCTTTTGTTCGGCGGAAAGCTTGGTGCCGAAATCATGGCCTGAATTGGAATTGCCTTCGCCGGTCGTGTCGAAAACGTAAGCGCCGCCATCGGTGTAACCCATCTGAGTCGCATCGTATTCCTGCGAGCCGCGATGGAAATTTTTTGCGCGCTGTGCCGGCGACGTCAGCAATTCCTGCATTGTCCGCACCGAGCCATTGTGCAAATACGGCGAACGCGCCCAGACGCCATTCAGCGTCGCGGCCCAATATTTCCCCGTGCTGCGAACGCCGAATTCCTTCGGCGGCTCGTAACCGACCGCTTCCAGCTGCGCGAGGAATTGGTTGAATCCTTCCGCCTGCTTATCGGTGAACACTTCGGCGCGCCGCGGATCGGTGCCGACATCGGCGATGGAATACAAACGTTTGTCGCTTTCCGGACCGCCATGACACGAGGCGCAGCTGTTTTGAAAATGCGTCTCACCGCGTTTCGCGGCCGATTTGTCGATCGCGAACGGATATTTCGGCGGCCGGATACTTTCCGACAAATCGGTCTGCCGTTTCACCGTCGCGAAATCGAGATCGCCGCGATGCCCATGCAACGGCGCGCCGAGCCCGAGCGATGCGAGGAGATTTCGCGAGATCGGCGATTTCGTGTTGCCGTCCCAATGGACCCACGTCCGTTTGTCGATGTCCCAGACGAGTCCGAATTTTATCGGCGCGTAGGGCTGCGGACGATTCAGCAAACTCGCCGAGAGAAGTCCGAACGCATCGTTGCGCCCAGGACCTGAAGCAGGCGGCGTTTTTTCCGGCGGTTGATCCGGAACATGAAGAGCGGCGCGGATGTTATGGAAAAGTTTCAGCATCGAATGCGAGACTTGCGGCAGATTTCCGGCGTCGCTCGCCAGCTCCAACTCTGCTGGCGCGATTTCGTGGAGGTCGCCGGCGGCAATGTCTTTCGCGCCTAACGGGTCCGCCGCCATCGTTTCCGTTATTTTTGCCTGTTGCGCTTCCCAGGCGGCGTCCAGGGCCGGGTTTGAAAAGTAAGCGGCCAGAAAAAGTTTCATGCTGGCGGGCTCGGACGTTTTGAACGTCGAGACGAGAACCGAGCCAAAGAACCCTTCGACGTTGAAGTGGCTCGTCGCACCGAGAATTCGAATCGGTTCTTTTCCGGCCGAATGGATCTGCGCTACGTGACACGACGCGCAGTTGATTCCGACCGCCGACAAATTGCCGAGGTGTTTCACCTCCGTTTTGCGGCTGAAACCGATCGGCCAGCCGAACGCCGGGTCGGGAATTAAACCGAGATAGGCGAGATCGGACGCGGGAAACAAATCGGGATAGATTTTGATGAAGGCGCGCAGCACGCGTTCGGGCACCACTTCGGTGCTCATCGATCCGTGAAGAAAAAACTCGAGATCGTCTGCGGACCATTTCGGAATCTGCGCCGGATCGATCTTTGTCTTAGCCGGTTGATCGGCAGCGGCGGCGAGCGTGAAGGTTGTCGCGACGATCGCGAAAGCTGAGAGGATTCTCTTCATCGCACGGCATCGTAGAAAATTGCGTTCGCCCATGTAAAGCAGTACAAGCGAAGCCACGTCGCATGGCGCATTACGAACCAACTTCGCGGCGGCCCATCGGAGAAGCCTTTCGATCGACGGCGCGTTACGCCACGGCGTTCTGCGTCCAATATAAGATTCATCCCGACGCGATCTCCTACGCGTCGGTGGTGGCGGCGGCTGCCGCGGCATTTTGCTTTTGGAAATCCGGATTCCATCCGCGGCTGCTTTTTGTCGCGCCGCTGTTTTGCTATCTGCGCCTCTGGTTCAACATGCTGGACGGGATGGTCGCGCTCGCTTCCGGCAAAGCGAGCTGGCGCGGCGAAATTCTCAACGATTTGCCAGACCGCGTTTCGGATGTCCTCATCTTCGCCGGTGTCGCCCATAGCGGCTGGATGAATCCGTTCCTCGGATATTGGGCGGCAATTTTCGCGTTGCTGACCGCTTACGTTGGGATGTTTGGACAAGCGGTCGGTGTTCAGCGCGAATTCAGCGGCGTGATGTCAAAGCCGTGGCGGATGGTCACACTCCACGTCGGCGCGTGGATAACGCTCGCGTATTTTTGGCGAAGCGGCGGCGCGTTGTTCCTGGGTAATTTCATGATTCTCGATTGGACATGCCTCATCATCATCGCGGGCTGCCTGCAAACGATCGCGCTCCGTTTGAAACGAATCATGGCTGCGCTGCGCGCGAAATCCGCATGATGTCCCCGCAACACGCGCTCCACGATCCAATTTTTCTCGCGTATGTCCGCATCATCTTCGTCTCTCTTGTCGTGGGCGGAATCGTCCTCGGTATTTTGCATTTCGGATTCAAGAAAGACCTCGGCTCCATCTGGAGCACCTACCGTTCGTGGCTCGTCATGGCGCCCGTCGGTCTCGCCGCGGTTTTCGCCGGACGCGCGCCGACCATTGTCGGCGTGACGCTGCTTGCGATTTTCGGCTTCAAGGAATTCGCGCGCGCGTCGGGTTTGTATCGCGACTGGTGGATGACCGGCGCGGTTTACTTGGGCATCATCGCGGTCGGCGTCGCGTCGCTCATGCCGCAGCCGAACGGACTGGAGCCCGGCACCGGCTGGTACGGACTCTTTGTGGCGGTGCCGGTTTTCGCCATCGCGTTGATTCTGCTCGTGCCGATTCTGCGCAATCGTGCCCGCGGCGAACTGCAACGGATGTCGTTAGGCATCGTCGGTTTCGTTTACATCGGCTGGATGTTTGGCCATCTCGGTTTCCTCGCGAATGCGGCGAACGCGTACGGCTACGTCATCTACGTCGTGTTCGCGACGGAGCTGAACGACATCGCGGCGTTTACCTTTGGACGATTGTTCGGACGCCATCCGTTGCGCAGCGAAATCAGCCCGAAGAAAACGTGGGAAGGCGCTCTCGGCGCACTCGTCGTCTCGATGATCCTGCCGTGGCTGCTGCGTTTTTCCTTTCCCGATTTCGGACCGTGGCAATTGATCCTCGCCGGACTCATCGTTGGCATTGGCGGGCAGCTCGGCGATCTTTCCATCAGCGTGATCAAACGTGACATCGGCACCAAGGACATGGGTGCGCTCATCCCCGGGCATGGCGGCATTCTCGATCGAATCGACAGCCTGATCTACGTGGCGCCGCTTTTCCTTCACATGGCGAATTACTATTCCAAGCTGCGATGAAACGCTGGCAATACGAGCCCGCCGCCGATCTCGACCAAACGCTGATCGAGCGGCTTCGGAATTTTCCCCGGCAACCGGATATGCTGGTCTACGGATTGCGCTCGCTGGTCGCGCTGATCATTCGCGGAGTGCTCCGAACGTATTGTCGCTTCGAG
>DATILK010000336.1:0-1974 GCA_035476555.1 Chthoniobacterales bacterium
GAGCGATCGAACAACGCCGGGACACCAAGCGTGCTCGCATAAGATGAAGCCACCATCGGCCGGCCGCCTTCCTCCCGCGCCGCGATCAGCCTGCCGACGACCGAAGCGTCAATAAAAGGCTGGTCACACGCGAGCAGCACAACGGCGTCAACAAATCCGGGGAGCTCTCGCAACCCCCGGCGAATCGACGTCCCAACTCCCTTCCGCCACTCGCCGTTTTCCACAATCATCGCCCGCACCTCATTTCCCGGCGCGGGGAAAGACGCTATACGTGAATCACGTATAGCAAGTTCTGACCGAATCGTGTCACTGGTTTCACTCGTTTCTCCGACGACCACAATCACGGGATCGCATCCGGCTTCGGCGGCGGCGCGAACGGCGCGTCGCACGAGCGTTTCTCCGCCGAACGTTAGCAACTGTTTCGGGCGGCCAAGTCGCGACGATCCGCCCGCCGCCAGGACTACGGCGCCGACGTTGCGCATTCGTTCACTTCAGCTCGGACACGACGGCTCGCGATGTTCCATCCGTGAATCGGCGCTTTGCGATCGCGCAACGATTCAGCGCTGGCCCGGGCGAACACCGCCTGGATTTCGGAGACAAGGGCCAGCGCCAGTTCTTCCGGCGTTTCCGCGCCAAGATCGAGACCGGCCGGCGCGAACAGTTCCGCATCGAGGGTGATCCCTTCGTCGAGCACCGCGTTGAGCAATTGGTCGCGGCGTTTGCGCGGCCCGAGCAAACCGACATACGGCAGTTCGAGTTTCAGTAGCACACAAAGCGCTGCGAAATCCCGCCCGTAGTTGTGCGACTTCACGATCGCCGCCGTTCGGTTGTCGACGCGGTCCGCCAGATTTCCTGGCTCATCGATCTCAAAAATTTCCCAGCCCAAAATCTCCCCGAACGCGCGCAACGGTGCACTGTCTGGTCCTTCGCCGAAAATCACGAGCCGGATGGCCGGTTCGATTTCGTGCGCGAAAGCGCCAGCGGGAACTGGCGTGTCCGATCGAACCAGGTGCGTGCCCAAATCTTCGCCGGCGAAGATGGTGAGAGCGCGGCAAATTCGACGCTCTGAAAAATTTTCAGCGAGTTGAGGCAGAAAATCGTCGCGTAACCGCTCGACGAAAATGTCGATGCTGCCGTTGCAACCGAACCGCAATCGCGTGTCGAAACTCAGCAACTCCGGCGGCGCGCCGCGAAGGATTTCCAATCCGCGCCGCGCAACTTCTTCTTCCAGACAACCGCCGCTCAGCGAGCCGGCCGTTGTTCCATCAGCGCAAATCAGCATCCGCGCGCCGGGCCGGCGATAACTCGAGCCGCGCGCGGTCACGAGTGTCGCGAGCGCCAGCGGTTCCGCGCGATGCGCCTCGAAGAGCCGAAGGATGTCGCGAATTTCTCTCATTGGGGAGCGCACGCGCCTCGCGTGCTGGCGATCGCGCCCTCGCGATCCCGAACTTTTCCGGACGCAAGCAAAACGATTGTTTCGGCGAGGGCACCGAAACCAGCACGCGAGGCGCGTGCGCTCCCCAGACCGAAATCGTCGCGATACGTCATTACGTTGCCTTCAATTCCTCGGGCGAAATTGGCAATCGGCGAATCCGTTTCCCGGTCGCGGCGAAAATGGCGTTCACGATCGCCGGAACAATCGGCGGCACGGGCGGCTCGCCCATTCCGGATGGCTGTTGTCGATCGCTCGCCACGATGTGCACTTCGATTTTCGGTGCGTCTTTCATCCGTGCTACTTCGAAATCGCGGTAGTTCGATTGTTGGGCCGCCCCGTTCTTAAAGGTAATGTGCCCCTTCAGCGCAGACGAAATGCCCCAGATGATTCCGCCTTCGATCTGCTGTTCGACTCCGATTGGATTGACGACCAGGCCGCAATCGACTGCCGCCACCACGCGCTCCACCTTGACGTTCCCGCTTTCATCGACCGCGACATCGACCACGTAGGCGATGTGCGTCCGGCCATCGTAAATATTG
>DATILK010000337.1:0-4590 GCA_035476555.1 Chthoniobacterales bacterium
CGCGACGGTGCAGCGGCTTTACAACGCGCGAACGCGGAAAGGGCTCTTCACCGTGACGCGCGATGCGGCCGGCGTGACGCTGGCGGCGGCGCTGGTCGACGAGATCGACGCCTTTTTTCGCTCGATCGATGAGCGCTGCGATTTCAAGAAAGGCCGCGAAGTTCGGATCCGCGAAATCGATTTTGTCCCGGACACGATTTCCGGCCGGCTGTTCGCGTTGCAGGCGCGCGTCGCCGAAGTCGTGAAGCGGAACGACGACGAATTTCTGAAAGCGGAACTCCAGGAACTCGGCCGCAGGATTCACGATGCGCGAGTTGGGATCGTCACGTTTCTGCAACAGGGCGCGGAGGGCCATGTCTATTGGGTCGAACGCACCGGAAAGACAGCGCAGTTCCTTACCTTGAATGCCTCGCCAATCGATATTGCGCCCGTTCTCCGGCGAATGTTGTTCCGGGAAGATTGCTCGTGCGTGATGACGAGCGCCACCCTCGCCGTCGGCCGGCCGGACCTCGCTTACTTTCGCGAACGGATCGGCGCGACCGAGGTGGAGCCGCTCCAGCTCGGAAGCCCGTTCGATTTTCCCGAGCAGATGAAATTGTTTCTCGTCCGCAAAATGCCGGACCCGCGTGACGCCGGTTACGCGAAGGCGCTCGCCCATTGGGTTGGTCATTTCGTCAGCGAAACAGAAGGGCGCGCTTTCGTTCTCTTCACCAGCTATCGCGTGATGCAGCAGCTCGCCGGCGAGATGGAATCGTTCTTCGCGGAGAACGGCCTGAATCTTCTCGTGCAAGGGCAGGGCGCGCCGCGCGGGAAATTGCTCGAACAATTCCGGAATACGCCGCGCAGCATTCTTTTTGGAACGGACAGTTTTTGGATGGGCGTGGACGTGCCGGGGGATGCGTTGTCGAATGTCATCATCACGCGATTGCCGTTCGCGGTTCCCGATCATCCGTTGATCGAGGCGAAGCTGGAATTGATCGAAGCGAACGGCGGCGACGCCTTCACGCAATACTCGCTGCCGGAAGCGATCCTGAAACTGCGTCAGGGCGTGGGCCGTTTGATCCGTACGAAGAGCGACCATGGTATCGTGGTGATCCTGGACAATCGAATCGTAACTCGGCCGTACGGGCGGGCTTTTCTGGCCGCATTGCCGGAGTGTCCGGTCAAGATCATCTGAATCTCGAGTATCAACAGAGGAAAATGGCTAAGCAGGAATTCTCCTGGCGCCCCGTCGAAAGTTTATTATTGCTATTAAAAAAGAGGGGATCACGATGGCAGTTCTAACCCTCAAAATAGAAAGAACCCCATGACAGGAGAATCCCTTGGTTCACGCGGCTTAATCCGCTTCGTCCCCAGCTCAATCGGCATCCTCCTGGGTGTCCTTGCGTTTGTCGCATTGCCAAGTTCCTCCGCCCTCGCAGATCAGTGTGCTGTGGTAGAGTTTCAGGAGACTGGGTTGTGTTGCTCGCATCCCATCTACGTGAGTCTGAGCACGGCCACCAGCGGAGCGACTATCTTCGTTACGTCGAGCACGACGTACACTCCGGCAGATCCCACGCACAACGGCGGTACCCCAACGGGCACCACGAGTATCTGGCAAGGGCCATATTTTGTGGTGGCCCCCGGTGGACGGTTGGACATCAAAGCAATCGCCTATAAAGATGGTTTCACCGATTCGGCTGTGACCGAGGACTTGGTTGAGAACTATTAAACACGTCGTGGCTCTTTAGGAATAACGGCCTGCGCGAACGCAACGACGTCCAGAAAGACGAACAATTCGGCGGCGCCTACGCTCATCGTTTGTCCGAACGGTGTGCGCGGGGCCATGAGTGCTTGGCGCGACGCCAAATTGGCTTTTCAAGAAAAAAGCCGGGGTCCTTGCGGCTGCGCTCATAGGGAGGAATCTTTCTGCTGGAATCGCCGTTCCTTTTCGGTGGTATGTTTCGACGGAAAGCCAGTGCTCTCTGGAGACCTAATCCGATTCGGTTTTAGTCGGCTACATATTCACTTGAACATATGCATTATTTGGCAGTAAACTGAGGGCCATGCACCGGTTTGCGCTTCCAGTTGCCATCGCGATTACCGCGTTGCTCATCGGCATTGGGATCGGGCGTTACACGGCTCCTTCGACCGCGAAGCTTCCATCGAGCACCAGCGCTCGCGTTCCGAACTCATCGGCAGCATCAACCGCTTCGACAAATCCCCGCTCCGTTGCATCCACTGGGAATTCGCCCTCAGCGAAATCGAATGCCGCGCCGTCGAGCGATTCGACCGAAAATATCATCGCGAAAATCAAAGCGGGCCTGACGCATTTCAATAGCCGCCGCGCTTACGCGACGTTCAGCAAACTCGCGGAGTCGATCGACACCAGCAATGTCCGCGACGTTCTCACGTTCGTTCAAACGCTGCCGAAGCCGGAAGAAAAAAGCATGCTGATTTCGCTTTTTATCGGGCGGTGGGCGGAATTAGATCCGACGGCCGCCATCGCCTACGCGCAGATGCTTCCGGCGGGCACCGCGCGGAATTGGGCGCTCAACAGCGCCGTCAGTGGCTGGGCCGAACATGATGCGGCCGCGGCCACGGCGTGGGTCCAGCAACTTCCGCCCGGTCCGCTTCGCGAGCAGGCGATGCAAACCGTTGTGGCTGCCCTGGCCGATAAAAATCCGCAGGCCGCGCTCGCATTTTTGGACAGCCTGCCCGCGGGCCGGAATCGCCAGAGTTTTTACTGGCCGATTTTTAGCCGTTGGATGATGACCGATCCCGTGGCGGCGGCCGAGCGCGCCAGCCAAATACCGCCGGGCGTGAATCGCGATACCGCGTGGCAAGTAGTCGCGTCGAGTTGGGCGAACCAGGATCCGGAAGCGGCCTATGCGTGGGCGAATAGTTTGCCGCCGGGGCAGGGACGCAGTAACGCGGTGCAAAGTGTGCTCGCGACCTGGGCCGCGAAAGATCCACAAAAAGTTGCGGACATTCTTCTGACTTTGGCGCCGGGACCGTTGCGCGATCAATCGATGAACAACGTCGCCCGGCAATGGGCGCAAATCGATCCGCGCGCGGCGTTGAACTGGGCCCAGGCATTGCCGCTCGGCGATGGCCAGCGGAACGCGGTTCGTTCCGCGCTCGCGACCTGGGTCCAATCCGATCCGACTGCTGCCGCGCAATTCATTTCCGGATTGCCGCCCGGCAAAACGCAGGAAGAAGCAGCCATGTCGATCGCGCTCCAGCTCGCGAATACCGATGTGCAAGGCGCGCTCGAGTGGGCCCAGAAACTTCCTTCCGGTTCGTCGCGCCAGACAACTCTCACCAGCATCCTTTCGCAATGGAGCGAAATGGATCCGCAGGCCGCCGCGAATTTCGCGCTGCAAACGAGCGACCTCGATGGCCGCAAGGCGCTGCTGGAAAATGTAGCGCGCGTCTGGGCTCGCAACGATCCGCAAGCCGCGCTCACCTGGACTGGCAATTTGCCCGATGCCGCCGCGCGCGACTTGGTTTTTCCCAGCGTGATCGCGGTCGTTGCGGAATCCGATCCGCGCCAAGCCGCGCAAATGCTCTCGCGTCTTTCGACGCCTGAAGCGCAAACGAACGCGACGAGTGGAATCGTCTGGCAATGGGCGAGCAGCGATCCGCAGGCGGCCGGTCAATGGGCCGTCTCTTTGCCGGAAGGTAAAATCCGACAACAAGCTTTCGAGTCGTTAATCACTCGCTGGTCGGAAAGCGATCCAGTCGCGGCGGGCGCGTGGCTCGGGACCTTGCCCGGGGGCGCTTCGCGCGATAGCGCCGTGGCGGCGTACTCACGCCGAATTTTTTCAAGCGATCCGCAAACAGCCGCGGCCTGGATCGAAACGATCGGCAACCAAAATATGCGCGAGGCGCAACTGGAATCACTCGTAGTCGGATGGCTGCACACCGATCCCGCGAACGCCTCGGCCTGGTTGAGCCATTCGTCATTGTCGCCGGAAACGCGGGCCCGACTCTTGTCGCAAGGACGATGAGTCGAGGTCATGCATGCGCTTGCGAAATCGAAGGCGAAAGAGCGCCAGGTCGAAATTGGCCGCGTCCTCGGAATTCTTCGGCGCTGGGGAATTGAGTCGTTAGGCCAGTTCGCCGCCCTCGAGAAAGACGCGGTCGCGTCCCGGCTCGGTCCGATCGGGGTCGAGCTTTGGGAACGCGCCAGCGGGAAGACGACGCGGCTGCTCAAGCTCGTGCCGGTCCGGGAATCGTTCGAGGAGGCGTTCGAATTCGAAAATGAAATTGAGACGAGCGAGCCGCTTCTCTTCATGCTGCGACGGTTTCTTCAGCAGTTTGCCGTGCGGCTGAATGCGCTCCATTTCGTCGCCAGCGAGCTCCACCTCGAGATCAGGTTTAGCGACAAAACCAGTTACGCGCACCGGTTCAAAATTCCCGAACCGACGAATAACGTCGAAACGCTTTTCCGAATGCTCCACACGCACCTGGAAAATTTTACGTCGAAATCGCCGATCCTTGCCGTCGCGCTCCAGGCGGAAACGACCAAGCCGTCGTTCGAACAATTCCATTTGTTCGAGACCGCGTTGCGCGATCCGGCGCGGCTCACCGAAACGCTCGCGCGCC
>DATILK010000338.1:0-3056 GCA_035476555.1 Chthoniobacterales bacterium
ACACGATCGCGACGATCGGGCCCTTGCCGGCTTTGCCGGTCAACGCCGCGGCCAGCGGCAACGCGCCCGCGCCTTCCGCGATCACGCGCGCTTTCTCCGCCATCAAACTCATCGCGGCTTTCGTCTCCTCCAGGGTGACGACGATGTAACCGTCGACGACGGGCTTCATTCGTTCCCACATCCGCGGAAACACACTCTGGCCGCCGGCGCCATCGACAAATGACGCCTCCCATTTTTCAAATACCTGCGGCGAACCTTTCTCGAACGAAAGCGCTGCCGGCGCAGCCGTCTCCGGTTCCGCGCCGAAAATTTTCACGTCGGGCTTCAATGCTTTGATCGCGCTGCCCACGCCAGTGATGAGTCCGCCGCCGCCAATCGCGCCGATCACCGCCGCGACGTCAGGCGCGTCCTCCAAAATTTCGAGCCCCATTGTCGCGTGACCCGCGATGAAATTATCGTCGTCAAACGGATGGACGAACGTTCCGTCCGCGCCCGGATACGCCCGCGCTTCGAGCGCCTGCCAGGCGACTTCGTACGGAACGAGAATCAGCTTCGCGCCGAGTGCGCGCATCCGTTCGAGCTTCGCTTTCGGTGCAGTCTCGATCGCAACGACGGTGCTCGGCACGCCCGCTTGCCGCGCCGCATAGGCCACGCCTTGTCCGGCGTTGCCAGCGCTGATCGTCCACACGCCGCGTTTGCGTTCGGATTCCGATAGCATCGCGACCGCGTTCGCCGCGCCGCGAAGTTTGTAGGCATTGATTGGCTGAAGATTTTCCAGCTTCAGCCGAATGTCGGGAAAATCAGGACCGAGCTCGAGTCGCAACAGCGGCGTGCGTACGATCGTGCCCCCGATGCGCTTCCGCGCTTCGCGAATTTCCGAAAGCTCGATCGGACGGATAGCGGACATTCCGCGATCTTACGCATGAAGGGCGGCGTCGTAAACGAGTTTGGCCGCCGCTACGTCTTCGACCGCCATGCCTAACGACTTGAAAATTGTCGTCGCGCCTGGCTCGACCGTTTTCGTTCCGTTCAGAATCTCGCCCAGCTCGGCGAATGGCGTCGCGCCAGAGAGAATCACATCGCCGGATTCCTTTTGCGCGCCTGCGTAGGAATCGACGATGACGACGTTACGCATCGCCGCGTCATCCAGCTCGCGCCAATCGGGCCGCGACGCGCCGACTGCATTCACGTGCGCGCCTGGCTTCAACCATTCGCCTTTCAAAATCGGTTCGCGGGCACTCGTTGCGGTGACCACGACATCGGCGTCGCGCACCGCGGCTTCCAACTTCATCGCTTTGATGCCGTGTGCTTCGGCGAACCGCTCCGCCTTTTCCGGATGATGATTCCAGACGCGGATCTCTTCGAACCGGCGAACATGCGGCAACACTTCGAGATGCGCCTGTGCCTGCACACCGGCGCCGAGCAACGTCAGCACTTTCGCGTCGCGCGATGCCAGCGCATCCGTCGCCACCGCCGACACCGCCGCGGTCCGCATCTCTGTGACGTAACGTCCGTCCATCAGCGCGAGCGGCTCGCCCGTCTTCGGATCAAACAACGCAATCACCGCCATGTGCGTCGGCAGCTCGGTGTTCTTCGGATAAAACGTCACCATCTTGATGCCCATCGATTCGCCCGCCGCGGCGGGCATCACTCCGAAAAATCCGCCCTGCTGCGAGAGGACGCCGCGCACCGGCTGCTGCCATTTTCCCGCGGAAAATTCCGCCAGCACCTGGCGCATCGCGGCGATCAGCTCCGGAATCCGAAGCAGCCGGCGAACTTTTGCTTCCTCGAAATATTCCATCAAAGCGCCTGTGGCGAACGTTCACGACAAGAATTTCTCGCGCGCGTTTGCAGGGATTCAGCAGCTGTCAGGCAGCCTTGGCGCGGAGGCCTTCCGCCAACTTGCGCATCACTTCCATGCCGGCCGGACTGCAATAGTCCTTCACATTGTCCGGAGGAAATTCGTCCCGCACCGAGATGCAACGCTGCCGGATCTTTTCCAGCTCCGGATCATCGATGCGAATCGAGATAAACCCGTCCCACTCCCACTGGTTCCGGTCCCCACTGACGAAATCGTCGATGGCTTTCGCGACTTGTTCGGGTGTCCTTTTCATAGGTCGGAGAAAGCTATCCCGCGCTCAGGAGTCGGGCAAGGCCAAACGTTTCCGATAAGCGTGCTGCGTTTTGAATCTCGCATAACCCATCCGCTCATAAAAAAGGTGTGACTCGACACGGACGACGTTGCTCCGCACTGAAACCTCGTCCAACCCGCGGGCGAGCGCCCACCGCTCGACGGCCTCGATGAGATGCCGGCCCGCGCCGCGCCCGCGTTCGCCCTCCGCCACTACGAGTCCCTTAATCTCGCAGAGACAGCCTGCTTCCAGGATTTCCTGCTCGGCGGCGTGGATCCAACCGACGACAACTTCGTCTGGCGCCTTTTCCGCGACGAAGACAACATGCTCGTCGTGCTCGATCATGCGTTTGAGCCGGGCCTCGATCGCTTCGATTTTCGCTGGATAACCAAGCATCCCGCTGAGCTCCGCCACGCGCGTCGCATCGTCTCGCTTAGCGCGTCGAACGGACAGGTCATTCACGCCTTGGTTTTACGGGTTTGCGGCATGGTTGTCAGGACAGAATAACTTTAAGCTTCTCTTCGGAGCTCTCTTTTGCTCCAGCTTGCCGACTTCGTGAATAATCAGCCAGCCTTCACTAATCTGAACCTGCCGAAACCGCCGCTGCGGCTGATCGGGACAGTGACGGTGCTAGTCCTGATTTTGATCATGACGTGGACCTCCTTCTACACCGTGCCGGCGGAGTCGGAAGCGGTGGTCCTGCGCTTTGCTAAATTCCTCAAGACAGAGCGCTGCCTTCCCAAGCGAATGGGTATCCCAAACAATTGCGCCGCTTTTCTTAAGCACCAGAGAAGAACAAACTCAGCGCTACGGCGTAACATCATAAAGCTTCAAATATTGGGCTTCATAAGGGGAGCTTTGCCAATCCCCTTCGGCTTTGGGAACCCGATTTAGCTGAACCGAGATTCCATCCTTGAGTATATC
>DATILK010000339.1:0-10861 GCA_035476555.1 Chthoniobacterales bacterium
CGACCTTAGGCAAACAAGCTCAAACGTTGCGCCCACGCCTACACCAATGAATGGAAAACGGGTCGGTCTGTGATATCTCGTCATTGCTGCTCAGTCTGATTCCGAAAGGTGAGGTGAGAAGAAAAGGCTCGAAGACCCCAGGCCTTGCGGTTGCCTCGATAAAAGCCCTAATGGTAGGCTTGCCCTATGCCAGCATCCACCGTGACCGCTGGATAAATTTGGAAGTAAAAATTAAGAATTAAGAAGTAGGAACCGCGTCAGGGCTTCCCCGACCGCCGACCCTCATCCGGAGCAGGCATACGATCGGTTTTGTCGGCGCCGCCTTTGCGAGGCTACGGCTGGTCTTGACGGCTACCGGGCCGACAAACGGATGGTCCGCTGTCGGCCGCGAGAAGGCGGTTGACGGACAGGAGAAGCCCGGTGTCTTCGCCAATTAATTCTTGCCGGCGGATCCACGGAAATCGGCTGCGGCGCAATTAAACGGTTGGACGATCGTGTCAAAGCGTGGCTCAGTCGAAATCCCAATGAAGCGAGAACTGAAACCCACAGAACACGAAGCCGTCCTCCACGCCGTCATGGCCGGTGACCGCGTAAAAGCTACGAGCCTTTACCTCTCGGCCACAGAGGGCAATTTGACGGACGCCCAAAAATTCGTGAAGAGGCTGGCGGTGGAGATAAAAGACCAGAGGAATAGCGGCGAGGCTCCCCTGTCGAGGTAACCGGCCCGTAGTTCTACGCGCCGGACCTTTTTCTTGCCGGCAAGCGATGGGCCTCGTGAGGCGAAGCCTTTTACGCGGCAGCGTTGGGATTGCCCCGGCAAGAGCAAGTAAGAAGTAAAAATTAAGAATTAAGAAAGTCGGAACCGCGTCAGGGCACACACCGCCGCGGCTACAGGGTTGGAGTTGCCCGCGCAAAAACTCTCGTGGTAGTCTCGTCTCATGCCGGCAACTACTGTCAGTGAGTACCTCGCCGCGCTCCCGGCGGATCGACGTAAGGCGTTGAACGAAGTGCGCCGGGGAATCAACCGAGCCCTGCCACCGGGATACAAGGAAGGCATCCAGTTCGGCATGATCAGCTGGTTCGTTCCGCTGTCGGCTTACCCCGCCGGCTATGGCAGCAACAAAAAGGAACCGCTGCCGCTCATCAGCGTGGCGTCGATGAAAAACTACATGGCGTTGCACATGGTTTGTTTCTACGGGCAGCCGAAGTTGCGCGAGTGGTTCACGGCGCAATACGCGAAGAGCGACAAGAAACTGGACATGGGCCAGGGCTGTCTCCGGTTCAAGACGTTGCCGGATCTGGCGCTGGATGTGGTGGAGAAGACCCTGGCCCGGCTCCCGGTGAAGGATTACATCGCCGGCTACGAAGCCATGCGGGAGGGAATGAAAAAGGGCAAGAAGCAGTGACGAGTGACGAGACCGCGTGAGGCGAAGCCTTTTACGCGGAAAGATCGAAGCAAACGCCGAACGTCGAACTATGAGGCGCGAGATTGTAGGGCGACCGCTCCGGTTGCCATGGTGACTCGGGAACGCGCCTATATATAATAGGTGCTTTAGACACCTCACGGGCGATAGTACGGGCTTCATGCCATTTCGTGCCCTAAACCTTTCCCCAAAAATCCTGCAGGCCATTCAGGACGCCGGGTACACCGAGCCAACTCCGATCCAGGTCGCGGCCATTCCACCTATTCTCGCGGGAAACGATGTCATTGGCATCGCTCAAACCGGTACCGGCAAAACCGCGGCGTTCGTCTGGCCGATTTTGATGAAGCTGGCGGCAGCGATGCACAACGGGCAAAAACGGACGCGCGCCCTAGTTGTCGCGCCGACGCGAGAGCTGGTGGTGCAAATCGAAGAGAACGTGCGTGCGTATGCGAAACATGTTCCGCTGCGCATGGCCACGGTTTTCGGCGGAGTCAGCGAACGTCCGCAGATCGCGGCTTTGCGCTCAGGGGTCGATCTGGTGGTGGCGACACCGGGACGGTTGATCGATTTGATGGATCAACGGGTCGCCGATCTTTCGGGCGTAGAGTTTCTCGTGCTCGACGAGGCTGATCGAATGCTGGACATGGGTTTTCTTCCGCCGATTCGGCGGATCGTGAAAGCGTTGCCGCAGAAACGGCAGACGCTGATGTTTTCCGCGACGCTCTCCCGTGAGATCGAGGCGCTCACCCGCGAGTTCCAACGCTCGCCAAAGATTATCGAGATTGGCCGCCGGGCGAATCCGGCGGTGACGGTGACGCAGTTCGTTTACGAAGTGCCGCCGCATTTGAAACCGGCGTTGCTCCTGCATTTGTTAGGCGATCCGCAATTCGACACGGTGCTGGTCTTCACGCGAACAAAACATGGCGCGGACAGGATCGCCCGGCGTCTCGAAAGCACTGGCATCAAGACGGGCACGATCCATTCGAATCGTTCGCAGAATCAGCGGCTGCGCGCGTTGAAGGATTTCAAGTCGGGCGCGGTGCGGGTGCTGGTGGCGACCGACATCGCGGCCCGCGGGATCGATGTCGATGGGATTTCGCACGTGGTGAATTACGACTTCCCGATGCACTCGGAGGACTATGTGCATCGCATCGGGCGCACCGGCCGGGCCCACGCGGTGGGCGATGCCATTAGTTTCATCACCCGGGAAGACCAGGGCCCGTTGCGTTCGCTCGAGCGTTTCATCGGGCGCGGGATCGTGCGGAAAAAGTCGGAAGGTTTCGATTACAATCAAGCTGCGCCATCCGGCGATGAGCGAGGCAGAGGAACACCGCGAGTCCAGCAACGAAAGATCGAACCGCGACTCCCGGGGAACTCTCCGCGCGGCAGCGGCGATCCTACGCAGAGCCAAAACGGACGGCGTTTCCAAAATGCTCCATCGAACAACCGTCCGCCGCGCAGATCGTATCGAAGGCACCGCTGATTCATCAGCGGTCGGGAATATCCGCGCATAATTTTGCAAACGGATTGAATGGGCGACGTTGCTCGCCCGTGAGCGCGATCCCGATTACTGAGAAGCTCCTTCTTAATGCAGGAGGATGGCAGGCGATGAAGCCTGCGCGCGAGCTACTCAAGAACGGACGGGTGTCGGAGGCCAAGTACGAGCCGCCGTTGTTGAGCGGTTACGTGCGCGAAGGCGCGAAGAATTACCGGTCTGGGCTGCGCATCAAAAGCGCGATCGACGTGGAGAATATTTGCAGCTGCTGGCAGTCGCGCTCTGCGGGGAAAATTTGTGCGCACTCGGTCGCGGTAGGCCTGGGCTATTTGAATCCGCAAATTGCGTTGGCGGTGGCGGCGGTGGAAGCCGAGCTGGCAATGCCGGAAACGCCGACTGGGCCGGGATTCGTCGCGGCCGATTCGGCCGGCGCAGTCTCTGCGACCTTGCATGTGATCCTGCCGCCCAACTTCGCGGGCGCGTGGCTGAAGGGGCAGGTCATGATTGTGGTGGAGGCCGAAGCTTCGCGAAACCGCACGCTGGTTTCCGCGCTCGGAAAAAACAAAACGTTCGCCGCGGACGCCGCCGATCTCGCGTTGATCGAAGACTTGCGCGTGATCCCAGCGATCTTCGAGAGCGGGATGGCGACCTTGTCGCGCGACGGATTTCTCCGGTTGCTCCCGGCGTTGCAGAATCACCCGCGCGTCACCTTCGGCAGAGCGACTCGGGCGGCGGTTTCCGCGGCTGCGATGCGTCCCGAGCTTCTGATCGAGTCGCGCGGCGATGGAGGCATTGCGGTGAGAGCGAACCTGCCCGCGAACGCTTTGATCCTCTGGAACGCTACGGACGCGTGGCTGCTCCGAGACAACGAATTCGTCCGCTGCGGAGAAGCGTTACCGGCCGGGTCGACGCACCTAATCGAGCGGCCTCTACTGCTCGATGGCGATCGGGCGTTGCACTTCCTCGCGTTCGATCTGCCGCGGCTGCGCGAAGCCTTCGACGTGCGCGCCGGCGAAGGCGTGCGCCTGCCGGAAATCGCAACGGCGTCGCCAGTCATTGAATTGCGTCTGGCGGGCACGCTCAATAGCATCACCGGCGAACTGATGTGCAGCTACGGCGAGCGCGCGCCGATCAAAGCGCTAGCCAACGCCCAGGATCAATTCGTCTTTCGCGATCCACAAAATGCCGATCGCGTGCTGATGCGGAATCTCGACGCGGAGAACGCGGCGGTCGTGCGACTCGAGCAGATTGGGTTCGCGCGAACGGATGCCGGCGGCTTCGTCCTTCACGGCCAACTCAACGTGATTCGGTTCTTCGCGACCGATTACCCGAGATTGCAGCGCGATTGGAAGACGACTCTCACTTCGCAGGTCGAGAAATGGACCGGCGAGATCGAACGGGTCACGCCGAAACTGGAGATTGTCGGCTCGGGCCAGGATTGGTTCGAAGTGCGTTACTCGCTCACCTCGGCCGGCGGTGAAGTGTTTTCGAACGCCGAGATCCAGCGGCTGCTTCGCTCCGGCCAATCCCAGACGCGATTGAAGAACGGCAACCTCGCGGTGATCGACACGGCGGGCCTGGAGGATTTCGAACAGGTCATTCGCGATTGCGATCCGGCGCAGACGCAGCCCGGGCTTTACCGGATCAATCGCGCTCACGCTGGCTATGTGGAACAAACGGCGCGCGAGCTGGGCTCCGCCGTGGCCGATCGTCGCGAAGCGCTGAAGAAATTCATCACCGGACGCGACGCTTCTCCGGATGCGAAGACGAAACTTGGCTCGCTTGCGGAAACATTGCGCGAGTATCAACTCGCCGGGTTTGATTGGCTCACGCGCCTCGCGGCCAACAATCTCGGCGGCATCCTGGCCGACGAGATGGGTCTTGGGAAAACGGTGCAGACGCTCGCGTTTCTCCGCGCCCATCGAGGCGATGGCCCGGCGCTCGTCGTTTGCCCGACATCGCTGGTGACAAACTGGGAAAATGAAGCGCGAAAATTTACGCCCGAACTCAAAACGCTCGTGCTCGAAGGGGCCGATCGCGCCGCCCATTTCAATTCGATCGCCGACGCCAACATTGTCATCACGAGTTACGCGTTGCTGCGACGCGACATCGACGCGCTGCGCGACTTCAAATTCTCCACCGCCGTCCTCGACGAAGCGCAACACATCAAAAACCCGGAGACGCAAAACGCGCAGGCCGCCTACGCCCTCCGCGCGACGCATCGCTTCGTGCTGACAGGCACGCCGATGGAAAATTCGGTGCGCGATCTCTGGTCGATCATGAACTTCGCGCTGCCCGGTTATCTCGGGGATCGCAAAGACTTTCGCGAACGCTACGAGCTGCCAATCGCGCGTGGCTCCGCGCCCGACGTGCAGCGCCGGCTCTCGCGCCGGCTCCAGCCGTTCCTGCTTCGCCGGCGGAAACGCGACGTCGCGAAAGATCTGCCCGAGAAAATCGAGCAGGTCGTGCTCTCCAGCCTGACGAGTCAGCAACGCACCGTCTACGATGCGCTCCTGCGCGAGATCCAGCAGGGTCTCGGCAGTTCCGGCAAGAACGTGAACGCCGGCGCGCAACGAATGAAGATGCTCACCGGTCTGCTTCGTTTGCGCCAGGTCTGCTGCGATCTGCGCCTGGTCGGAATCGAGAAGGAGGAAACCTCCGCCAAGCTCGACCTCTTGGATGAGCTCCTCGAGGAAGCGATCGACGGCGAGCACCGCGTCCTCGTCTTCAGCCAGTTCGTCTCGATGTTGCACCTCATTCGCGAACGCCTGGAGAAACTCGAGATTCCATTCTGTTATCTCGATGGCTCAACCAAACAGCGACAGGAAATCGTGGATCGCTTCCAGTGTGATTCCGCGATTCCGGTTTTCCTGATCAGCCTGAAAGCCGGCGGCGTCGGTCTCAATCTCTCCGCCGCCGACACGGTGATTCATTTCGATCCATGGTGGAATCCGGCGGTCGAAGCACAAGCGACCGATCGCGCCCATCGCATCGGGCAAACCCGCGTGGTCACCGCCTACAAGCTGATCACCAGCGACACCGTCGAAGAAAAAATCCTGCGGCTGCAGGAGAAGAAACGCGTAGCGATCGATGCCGCTATCGACAGCGAAGAACCGCTCATGACTGGCCTAACGACAGAAGAACTCGAAGAGCTGCTCGCGTAGTCCAAAGGGAGTTGCATCCAGTTCTCCCATCGCGCCGGCGGCCGACGCATATACGTGATTCACGTATATGCGCTTAGGGATCGGCAATTTACGATCTAACCAATGCCTCGACAGCGTCCAAGGCGAGGTGTCTTGGCCGAGCTCGGCCCTGTTCCCATTCCTGCAGCGTCCGCGTTGATATTCGCAGCTTTGAAGCTGCTTCGCTCTGCGAGAAGTCGTTCTTTTTTCGCCATTCGTAGAGCCGCTCGCCGAACGGAACAGGCACCGAAGACCGCTTCGCCTTACGCCTGGCCAGCGAACGCAAGCGACAGCTCAAGCGGCCCTCCTTGAGTGAGCACTCATATACGTGGTCCACGTATATGTTACCGGGCCAGAAAGGCAACTCGGCCGTTCTCGGCTCTCGGTGGCCAAGGCAAACTTGGGTCGGGCTGATATACGTGCGTCACGTATATCACAGCTTCAACCGATCAACTGATCGCTGTAGAATCCTGGGATTAGCAACACGATCATCAACGCGCGCCGACCAGAGACCCAACCTTTGCGCGGTTCGCCGAATGGTCGCCGTCTCGCGCAGTTCGCCCAGTGGCGGGTCGTGCTTGTCCTAAACCCAAAGCGTCCGGTCGAAAGTTCGATATTGAATGGCTTCGCTGACGTGTTCGGGGGTGATGGAGTCGGATTGGGCGAGGTCGGCGACGGTTCGGGAGACTTTCAGAATGCGGTCGTAGGCGCGGGCGCTCAAATTCAGTTCGGTCATCGCGACGCGGATCAGTTCCTGGGAGTCGTCGCTGAGTTTGCAATGTTGTTTGATCTGACGCGGGCCCATTCGGGCGTTGCAGTTCACTTTGGCGTCGGAATGGAAACGGGTCCGTTGTTTTTCGCGGGCGATCTGGACGCGTTCGCGAATGGCGGAGGACGCTTCTTCGGTGCGGGTGCTGGAGATGTCGCGGTATTCGACGGCGGGAACTTCGATGTGGAGATCGATGCGATCCAGCAGCGGTCCCGAGATGCGCTGGCGATAACGGTGCACCTGGGTGGGACCGCAACGGCATTCACGTTTCAGATCGCCGAAGTAACCGCACGGACATGGATTCATCGCGGCGACGAGCATGAACTCGGAAGGAAACGTGACGCTGCCAGCGGCACGCGAGACCGTAACTTGTCCGTCTTCGAGCGGCTGGCGCATCACTTCGAGGGTCGAGCGTTTGAACTCCGGCAGCTCATCGGGAAACAGGACGCCGTGATGCGCGAGGCTCACTTCGCCGGGCGCGGGAATGGCGGAACCGCCGAGCAGACCAACATCGGAAATGGTGTGATGGGGCGAGCGGAACGGCCGCGTGGAGACGAACGCCTGATCGCCATTGAGCATGCCTGCGATGCTGTGAATCTTCGTGCTCTCGATCGCTTCCTCGAGCGACATCGGCGGCATGATGGTCGCGATTCGTTTCGACAACATCGATTTGCCGGAGCCGGGCGGACCGATCATGAGAAGATTGTGGCCGCCCGCGACGGCGACTTCGATCGCGCGCTTCACGTGTCCCTGTCCTTTCACGTCGCTGAAATCGACCTCGTAATTTTTGTGGGTGGCGAAGAACGAATCGAGATCGCCATACGTCGGCGAGATGAGCGATTCGCGCCGGACGAATTGATAGGTCTCGCGCAAATTGTGAACGCCATAAACGGTGATGCCTTCCACCATCGCGGCTTCATTCGCGTTCGCCGCCGGAACGAAAATGGCCTCTTTCTTTTGCCGGCGCGCTTCGAGCGCAACCGGCAGCACGCCTTTCACCGAGCGAACGCCGCCGTCGAGGGCCAGCTCGCCGACGAAACTGTATTTTTCGAACGCCGCGCCATCCAAATCTTCGGCGACCGCAATCATGCCGAGCGCAATCGGCAGATCGAAGCTCGGTCCTTCTTTCTTAATGTCAGCCGGCGCGAGATTGATGGTGGTCCGTCCGCGCGGCCAGTGGTAGCCGCTGTTTATGATCGCGGTCGTAACCCGGTCCTGGCTTTCTTTCACCGCGGTGTCGGGCAAACCGACGATGATTATCTTCGGGTTGCCATGCGCGCCGTTGACTTCGATTTCCACCTCGTAGGCGTCGACACCGAAAACTGCGGCGGAGTAAATTTTGGCGAGCATGGGAGGAACGCGCTGAGATTGGCAAAAACCTCGGCGCAAGAAAAGATCAATCGCGAGGCGCGTCCTCCCAGAGAGAATTCAGGCGACTATTTTTTGGGACCCGGGGTTGGCGTGGGCGACGCGGACGGAATCGAGTCGAGCAAGGCGTGGCTGAGATTGATGTTCTTTCCTGGATAAGTCTTCGACGAACCCGAAAACGACGGACCGGTGTTGTGGCACATGAAACAGTTGGCCATCGGATTGCCGTTGAAATTATTTTGCGGTCCTTGGAAGTAGGTTTCGAGGGTCGCGTTCGCGAGATCGATCGAAGCGATTCCCTGTTTTTCCAGTTGGCTGACGTCCGGCTGAAGCGTTCCGGCCTGAAGCCAAAGCGTGCCGATGAGTTTGTAATTGGCCCAGACAGTTTCCTTCGGCTGTGGATTCTTGCCTTTGCCCATGTTCACCATTTCGCCCTGCGCCGCCGTGTTGACGTTGTTGATGTCCTGCGTCCGCGCTGGGTCCGCGCCGCCCGTGGCAAACTGCCGGAAGACATTGGTCACCGGAGTCACGGTTTGTTTTCCGAGATCGACCGTCGGCGTTGCCTTAATATTACAGACATTCGCCGGCGTGTTCGCCGCGTAGAACGTGAAACCCTGCGTGCTTACCGGACTGGTTGAGTTGTAGGCCATTCCCGGCGGCAGATCGGGCGCGTTTTGGATCTGCTCGAACGTGCCCCAAAGAAATTCCGGATGGTTCGCGGTAACACCGACCACGTGGAGCCCTATGAGCGCGACCGTGACCGGCCGCGTCTTACCACTCGGGTCCGTCCCAATGCCAATTTGTTTGCCGCTCTTGTCCTTCAAATTCACCAGAAGCGGCACGTTCGTTTTCTCCGTGTAAAACCCGGCCGGTGGATTTTTGTCCGGCACAACTTTCCAAGCGGCTTTGAAAACCGCGGCGCCGACGGGCCAGGTCAGGGTGGCCGACGCCTGGGCATAGTTCGCGCCGCCGTGCTGCTGGAGAAAGTTAAAATAGACCTCGTTCATGTGGGTCGAATACCAAACGATCTGGCCATTTGGATCGACCAAGACGCCGCCGCCCGCCTGGGCCGGATCATCGCTCGATCGGTTCTGGCGTGCGCCGGCCGGTTTCAAATCGCGCGGTTTCAGATTGAGCGGCTTCGGGCCTTTCGCCGCCATTGGTTTTTTGCCGAGCTCTTCGCCGTTATTCAACGTCGTGAAGCGCGCGCGGCCATCGGGCCCGATCGCCGTCGCCCAGACAAACGCTTCCCACGACCATTGGTGGAAAACGCAATCCACGGCATTGAGATTGGCGGTATCGTCCGTCGGAAATGGCGGCGCGGGATAGGCCGTGTAACTCACCAGCCCCTCCGCCCAACCGAGTCTGGGACACATCGGAGTGGGTGACGCGGACGGATTCGCGGCGACGGACTCATTCGCGCTCGGCGATTGAGCGAAGGCGATCGGCCGGAGCAGGAACGCAATGGCGACAGCAAGGAAAAACAGGATTTTCATGAGGTGCGGTTTCGAAGTTGGGGTTCGATTCGTGGTTAAAGTTGGCGATAACTCCCTCGCGCCTCAGTTATCGAGACGATCCTGCCCGATAATTCGCTGCCAAAAAAGCAGAATTCGCGGCAATTTTCGCAACGACATCCCCGAACCGGGTTTTACTCTTAAACGACGGCTAACAGCGTCTTTAACTTGCCGGTTTCACCCCAAAAAACGACCGGTTGAGTATTATTGAACAAGACCCATCCAAAGGCTGTCAGTAATGCGATATTTAATATTTAACGTTGTTAACTACTTGGCGAAATGTTAAAAAGAAACATCGACGCGCCTTCCCCTAGTGTGACGACGGGAAAACCACAGGCGGGTCCCCTTTACCCTTTCAATGAAGAGTTATATGGCTGCTGAAGATAGCGATACTGGAATAAAGATTTACCTGCGCGAGATCGGGCAAATCCCGCTCCTTACTCCCGACCAGGAGATCGAGCTGGCTGCCAAGATCAAGAAGGGCGATCGCGAAGCGCGCGCCCTGATGATCCGGTCCAACCTGCGCCTGGTGGTCAAAATCGCGCACGATTACGCGAACCTTGGCCTTCCGCTGCTCGACCTGATTTCGGAAGGCAACATCGGTCTGATGAAGGCCGTCGAGCGGTTCGATCCGGCCAAGGGCGGCAAGCTTTCGACCTACGCGGCGTGGTGGATCAAGCAATCGATCAAGCGGGCCCTGGCCAACCAGAGCAAGACGATCCGGTTGCCGGTCCATCTCGTGGACAAAATTTCGAAGATGCGCCGGGTCTCGCTTCAGATGAGCGAGGAACTCGGCCGCGAACCGACCGATGACGAGCTCGGCGAAGAGATCGGCATTGCGAGCGGAAAAGTTTCGCAGTTGAAGACCGTCTCGATCCGGCCGGCGTCGCTCGACGCGCCGATCAGCGACGACGATTCGACCGAGTTTGGCGAAATCGTCGGCGACGAAGAAGCGCAGACGCCGTTCGAATTGCTTCGCGATAAGAATCTGCGGAACGAAGTGGGCGGTTTGCTCGACGTGCTCGACGATCGCGAGCGGAAAATCATTTTCTCGCGCTTCGGGCTCGACGGCGGCAAGCCGAAGACGCTCGAGGAAGTCGGCAAGAAAT
>DATILK010000340.1:0-12295 GCA_035476555.1 Chthoniobacterales bacterium
CGGAGGTGCGTGTTCAACACGTCACCGAGGAGCAACTCGGTCCCCGTGTTGATCAGGATCGTGCGCATGCGGCGCTTACGCCGCGTCTTTGTCCTGCTTCTTCCGAATCAGTGGCAGCTTCTTCCCTTCCACCACCGCGCGATTGATCGTAACCTCCGCGATATCTTCGCGGCTCGGCACATCGTACATGATCTCGAGCATGATCCGCTCGAGCATCGAACGGAGCGCGCGGGCGCCGGTTCCCTTCGTCACGGCCTGCGCCGCCAGCGCTTTCAACGCGTCTTTCGTCACGCTCAGTCGCACGCCTTCCATCGAGAACAGCTTCGTGTATTGCTTGATCATCGCGTTCTTCGTGTCCGTCAGAATCTGGACCATCTCTTCTTCGGTCAGCGCATCGAGCGCGCTGATCACCGGCAAACGCCCGATGAATTCCGGGATCATCCCGAAGCTCAACAAATCTTCCGGCTCGACGTGGCGCACGGCTTCCTTCGCGAGCGCGGCTTCGACTTCGAGCGTCGGGCTGTTGAATCCCATGGTGCGTTGGCCGATTCGTTTTTGCACGATCTTGTCCAAGCCAACGAATGCGCCGCCGCAAATGAACAGGATCTTCTCCGTGTTGACCTGGATATATTCCTGGTGCGGATGCTTGCGACCACCCTGCGGTGGAACGTTACACGTGCTGCCTTCCAGGATCTTCAGGAGCGCCTGCTGCACGCCTTCTCCAGATACGTCGCGCGTGATGCTAACGTTGTCGGTCTTCCGACCAATCTTATCGATCTCGTCGATGTAAACGATCCCGATCTCGGCCCGCTTCACGTCGTAATCCGCATTCTGGAGCAACCGCAAAATAATGTTCTCGACGTCTTCGCCGACGTAACCCGCTTCGGTCAACGTGGTCGCGTCCGCGATGCAGAACGGCACGTCGAGAATTTTCGCGAGCGTTTTTGCGAGCAGCGTTTTACCCGAACCGGTCGGTCCAATTAAGAGGATGTTGCTTTTCTCGATCTCAACATCCGCGAACGGATCCGGTTGGAATGCCGCCGACGAATCCGCCGGCACGCTTTGCAGAACGCGCTTGAAATGATTGTGGACCGCGACTGAAAGCGTTTTCTTCGCAATATCCTGCCCGATCACGTACTGGTCGAGCGAACGGCGAATGTCCGCCGGCTTCGGCACCCGAATCGTCGACGACTGCCGCCGCGCGTCTTCGTTTAGCTCCTTATCGAGGATGCTCTTGCAAACGTTGATGCAGCTGTCGCAGATGTAGACCCCGGGACCGGCGATCAGTTTGCGCACCTCCGCGTGGCTTTTGCCACAGAAGGAGCACATCGTGAGGTTGGAAGCACGCGCCATATCAGGGGACTAAAATAGCAGCTTTTATTCCTCGATTTTCCGAGGCAATGCGGCCTCCGCGATCGCTGTCGAGGCGTCGGGACTCGCGCCGTCCAGCAGCTTTACTTCCTTGCGTGATTTGATCACTTCGTCCACAAGCCCGTAACCCTTCGCCTCCGCCGCCGACATGTAGTAATCGCGGTCCGAATCGAGCCGCACCTGGTCCTCAGGTTTGCCGGTGTGTTGCGAAATTATTTTTATCAAGCGCTTCTTGAGCTTGAACATGTATTCGACCTGCCGCTCGACGTCGCTCGCCTGTCCCTGCGCGCCACCCGAGACCTGGTGGATCATGATGTCGGAATTCGGCAACGCGAAGCGCTTCCCTTTCGTTCCCGCGCACAACAACACCGCACCCATGCTCGCGGCCATGCCCAGGCAATAAGTGTTCACGTCGCAGGTCAGGAACTGCATCGTGTCGTAGATCGCCAGCCCCGCCGTCACCACGCCGCCGGGCGAGTTGATGTAAATGCTGATGTCTTTCTTGCCGTCCTCCATTTGAAGGAAGAGGAGCTGCGCGATCACCAGGTTCGCGATGTGATCGTCGATCGAGGTCCCAATGAAAATGATCCGGTCCTTGAGCAACCGGGAATAAATATCGTAGCTCCGTTCCCCGCGGCCGGTCTGCTCGACCACCATCGGAATGAGCACCGATTGTGAGAAATTCTTGTTCGCTTCAGTCATGTTTTAGGTTGGCGGCGCGCTCTCAACCGCCTTTTCGGAAGTCGGTTCGACGCTAACATTCGCCTTTAGGAAATCAAGGGTCTTACCCAGCACGATCTCTTCCGCGAGGCCGTTTATCCGGTCGTTTTCTTCGAGTTCTTTGCGCATTTTCTCCACCGAAACGTTGTAATGCGCGGCCTGCGTTCGAATGGCTTCGTCGATTTCTTCGCGCGTCACTTCGATTTTCTCCGCCTCCGCGATCCGATGCAAAATGAAGTTCGTCTTTAAGCGATGCGCCGCCAGCGAACCGGCGCCTTCGATCAGCTCTTTCTCTTTTCCTTTCAACAATTCGTCCGGCACCCCGCGCTCTCGATTGCGATGCACGAGCTCATTCAGCGCGCGTCGCGTTTCGTTTTTCAACAACGGCGGCGGCAGATCGAAGCTGATCCGCTCATGGAGGAACTTCATGATCTGTTGTTCCTTCGCGCGCTCGACCTCGTGTTCCTTTTCGTGCTCGAGATTGTGCTCAATCGTGTGGCGTAAATCGGCCAGCGTTTTCTCCGGCATAATTTTCGCCGCGAACGCATCGTCGATCGCCGGCAGGACCTTTTCCTTGATCTCGTTCAACGTCACCGCGTAGTCCGCTTTCTTCCCCGCCAGCTCCGTCACCGGAAATTCCGCCGGGAATTCCACCTGCACACTGCGCGTGTCGCCCGATTTCATGCCGACGATCTGCTCACAAAATTTCGGCAGAAAATTTTCCGGCGCGAGATGGAGCCAGAACTTCTTCCCTCCATGCAGGTTCTTGCTCGCTTCCGGCACGATTTCGCTGATGGGGACGCCATCGATTGCTCCAGTGAAATCGAGAACCGCAAAATCGCCCATCGCTAATTCGCGCTCGGCCACGTCGACGAAATCCGCCGTCTGATCGCGTAACCGTTCGATCGCGGCATCCACGTCGGCTTCATTCACGGTCGTGTCCGGCAACTGCACCGGAATGTTCTTGTAATCGGGCAACTCGAATTCCGGCGCCGTAACGACGGTCGCCTTGAACCGCATCGAGCGATCGTCGCCAAATTCCACCTCGCCAACGTCCGTCAGGGAAACCACCCGCAACTGCTTTTCCTCAATCGCTTCCCGATAACTTTTCGAAACCAGCGCCTTGGTCAGCTCGTCCTGGATTTCCTTGCGAAACTTGCGTTCGATCACCTGCTTCGGCGCCTTGCCCGGCCGATAACCAGGGATTCGAGCGTAGCGCGAGTAATTACTCGCGATCGCGTCCCATTCCTTGCGCACAACTTCGGGCGCGAGCTCGATTCGAAGCGTCGCTACGCCGTGCGGTTCGTTTTCCACTTCCACTTTCATTGAGGAAGCGACGTTACGGGCGGCGCGCCGACGGCGCAAGGCAACGCCTTACAACACGCGCTTGCCGCTCACGTAAACAGAGTGGGTCAACGAAACGCCGAAGTAATACGCGATCTCGCGGTAATCGGCGCAATCGTAGAGCGCGAAGTTCGCGCGCTTTCCTGGCTCGAGCGAGCCGATCTGGTCGCCGCGATTCAAGCTGTAGGCCGGGTTGATGGTCGCCGCGGTCAACGCCTCACCTGGCGTCATCTTCATTTGGGTTGCGGCGAGCGACAAAACCATCGGCATCGAGGTAGTGGGCGACGAACCGGGATTGAAATCAGTTGCGAGAACGATCGCGAGACCGGCCCCGATCATTTCGCGCGCCGGCGGATATCGGGTTTTGCCTAACGAATAGACGGAACCAGGAAGCAACACCGGTTGCACACCAGCTTCGACCAGCGCACCGATTTCCGCTGCGTTCACCTGCTCCAGATGGTCCGCGGTCGCCGCCTTCAATCGCGCCGCCAAAAACGCGCCGCCGGAATTCGTCAGCTGATCGACATGCATTCGCAGCCGCAGTCCGTGGTCCTGGGCGGCTTTGAGAATTTTCTCCGCCTCCGCGATATCGAAATAACCGCGCTCACAAAACACATCGCAGTTTTCCGCGAGTTGTTCCTCGACCACGCGCGGCAGCATTTTGTGAATGACGAGCGAAACATATTGCTCGGGTGCGCTCTGAAATTCATCGGGCACCGCGTGCGCGCCGAGAAATGTCGGGACGAATTCGAGCGGCGTCTCGGCGTTGAGCCGCCGAATTACGCGCAGCATCTTGAGCTCATCGTCCTCGGTCAATCCGTAGCCGGACTTCGCTTCGACCGTCGTCGTTCCAGCTCTCAAAAACCATGCGGCGTGCTTCTTTGCCTGCGCCAGGAGTTGCTCCGGCGACGCCGCTCGCGTCTTCCGGACCGTCGAGCGAATGCCGCCGCCGCTGTCGGCAATTTGTTCGTAGGTCGCGCCCTGCGCTCGCATCTCGAACTCGTCGACGCGATCGCCGGCGAAAACCGGGTGGGCATGCGCGTCGACGAAACCGGGCAGAACTACTTTCCCGTTCGCGTCGATCACCTCGGTATCACGCGGCAGCGCGTTCGCGATTTCATTTGAAGGACCGACCTGCTCTATCCGGCCGTCGCGAATGAGCATGCCGCCGTCGTTAATGATGGCCAGCTCCCTGAGTTCCCCTCCCACACGCGGGCGTTTTGGGCCCGCGAGCGTCACCAATTGAGCGGCGTGAAGAACTGCGACCGGCATCGCCAGCCCTCAGCCGAGCTTACTCTCGACGATCGCGTGCAGCCGTTTGAATTCGCTTTCCGATTCCGTCGCGACGCGCTGCATCTTTTCGCGAAGCGATCCGCGGAGCGACTCGTCTTTCAAACCGGCAAGGTTGATCCGGACATTCATGGCGGCGCCTTCGATACAAGCGCGCACCGCCAGCAAACCAACGCCCACGTCGGAAATCGAGGCGGGATTACCCTTGTCGGCCATCTCGCCCAGAAGCGGGTAGGCGCGCGAGGCCGTTTCCATCACGCGCAGCGGAATTTCCGCCGCGTATTTGTTTGCCGATTGGATCGCAACGGAACGCGCCGACTTTTCTTCCGCTGATTCCTTCGGCAGGCCGAAAGCAGCCATGACTTTATTGAACGCCGCCGTGTCTTCATCGACGAGAAAAAGAAGTTCGTCCTTGAGCTGCTGCGCTTTCACCGCCCAATCGCTGAAATACTGGAGCTTGTCCTCCCAGCCGCGTTTGCCCGCGGAAAGATTCGCGACCATCCCGCCTAACGACACGCCGAGCGCGCCCATCAACGCCGCGACTGATCCGCCGCCGGGCGCCGGCGAATCGCTCAACGTCTCGTTGCAAAACCGGCGCAGATCCATCTTCACGAGCGATTTCTTGTCGGCCGATTCCATCTTCAATTCGATGATCTTCTCTTTCGGATCGAAAGGTTTCAATTCACTTAATCCCATCGACCGAATCGCGATGTCGATCAGTTCCTCGTCCGACACGCCCTCCGACCATTTTTGTTTTCGCAAAAAATAGCGGCCGGCATCGAGCATGCATTTCTGTGGTAACATCCCGACCAACTCCGATCCGGTAACGCGCAAGCCGCGTTTACTGGCTGATTCGACACAAGCGTCGAACGCCGCATAGAGCGGCGTGACCTCCAGGTTCGTGAGATTCATCGAGACCTGGGCGATGCCGTATTCCTCGACGAACCAGCCGATCGCCTTCACATGCTTGAGCAGGCCGGGTTCGCGGACCGGCTCGCCCTTTGCATCCAGCACCGGTTTGCCCGTGGGGGTTCCGTCGTCGGTTTTCACGCGGCCATTCTCGCGCACGTCGAACGCGACGGAGTTCGCGCGCCGCACCGATTTCGTGTTCAGGTTCGCATTGTAAGCAACGAGAAATTCCCGCGCGCCGATCACCGTCGCGCCCGATTTCTCAGTGAAGACGGCTGGTCCAAAATCTGGCCTCCACTGGGGTTGCTTGATCTTCTCGAAGAATCCCTCGTATTCGCCCGCGCGGATGATCGACAAATTCGAACGCGCCGGGTCGGACGCTGCCTTTTCATAAAGATAAACGGGAATCTTCAATTCTTCGCCGACCCGCCTCCCTAATTTCTTGGCGCACTCGATCGCTTCTTCCCAAGTGACGTTGCTCACGGGAATGAACGGACAAACATCCGTTGCCCCCATTCGCGGATGCGCGCCGGTGTGTTTCCGCATATCGATCGATTCGGCCGCTTTTTGGATAGCGCGGAACGCGGCTTCCACCGCCGCGTCCGGATTCCCGGCAAACGTCACCACCGTGCGGTTCGTGCTCGCGCCGGGATCGACGTTCAGCAGCGAAACGCCATCGACAGATTCAATCGCCGCCGTGATTTGCCGAATGACCTCGAGATCACGCCCCTCGGAAAAATTCGGCACGCACTCGATAATCTTTTGCATGGAGACAGATCAGTCGCGCGCCTTGGGCTTAAGAGGAAGTGCGATGTTGTTTTCGGCCGCGAAATCAATTGCGCGGGAATAGCCGGCGTCGGCGTGGCGGAGAATGCCCATCCCTGGATCGCTGGTGAGGACGCGCTCGAGACGATGGCGCGAATTTTCGGTGCCGTCGGCGACGACGACCATGCCGGCGTGCTGCGAGTAACCAATACCGACGCCGCCGCCGTTGTGAATCGAAATCCAAGACGCGCCAGCCGCCGTATTCACGAGTGCATTTAACAAGGCCCAATCGGAGATCGCGTCGCTGCCGTCGATCATTCCTTCCGTTTCGCGGAAGGGTGAAGCGACCGAACCCGTATCGAGGTGGTCGCGGCCAATCACGATCGGCGCCTTGAGCTCGCCACGTTTCACCAGCTCGTTCATGGCGACGCCGAATTCCGCGCGCTCGCCGTAGCCGAGCCAGCAGATGCGCGCGGGCAATCCCTGGAAATGAATCCGCTCCTTCGCGAGTTTCATCCAGCGAGAGAGAGTTTCGTCCTCTGGAAAAAGTTCGAGCGCGAGTGCGTCCGTGCGCGCGATGTCGGCCGGATCGCCACTCAACGCCACCCAACGGAATGGACCTTTCCCTTCGCAGAAAAGCGGGCGGATATATTCCGGAACGAACCCGGGAATATCGAACGCATTTTCAACTCCCGCCTTTTTCGCCTGCGTCCGAATGTTGTTGCCGTAATCGAAAGTGATCGCGCCTTTTCTCTGGAGCGCCAGCATCGCTTCGACGTGGACCGCCATCGATTGCATCGAACGCTCGATGTATTGGTCGGGCTCATTGGAACGGAGCGCGATCGCTTCCTCGAACGTCATGCCGTTGGGCACGTAACCATTCAGCGCGTCGTGCGCGCTAGTCTGGTCGGTCAGGATGTCCGGGACAATGTCGCGACGCGCCAGTTCCGGAACAACGTCCGCGCAATTACCCACCAGACCAACCGAGATCGCATCGGTGCCTGTTAGTAACTCCAACGCTTCATCGAGCGAACGCGCGATCTTATCGCAATAACCGCTCTTCAACCGTTTCTCGATCCGCGCCGGATCCACATCGATGCCGAGAAAGCGTGCGCCGTTCATCGTCGCGGCGAGTGGCTGGGCACCGCCCATTCCGCCCATCCCGCCAGACACGATGAGCTTTCCCGCGAGACTCCCGCCAAAATGTTTTTCGCCTGCGGAGGCGAACGTCTCGAATGTGCCTTGCACGATTCCCTGGCTGCCAATGTAAATCCAGGAACCCGCCGTCATTTGGCCATACATCGTTAGGCCAAGCCGCTCGAGGCGATTGAACTCTGTCGCGTTGGACCAATGACCGACGAGATTCGAATTCGCGATCAGGACGCGCGGCGCTTCATCGTGCGTCCGGAAAACGCCGACCGGTTTGCCGGATTGCACGAGCAACGTCTCGTCGTTCTCCAATTCGCGGAGCGAGCGCACAATCGCGTCGAATGCCTCCCAGCTTCGCGCCGCGCGCCCGGTTCCGCCGTAAACAATGAGCCGGTCGGGATTCTCGGCCACGTCCGGATCGAGATTGTTCATCAGCATCCGGAGCGCGGCTTCCTGGTGCCAGCCTTTGCAGCTCTTCTCGCTGCCACGCGGCGCGCGAACGATGCGTCGATCACTCATGGTCGAATATGCCTTCGCGAATAGCAGCCGCTACCTGTGCGATGTCGGACGACAAGGACCTATCTGCTTCGACGGCCGGCGAAATTTTGCGCACGCGTTCATAGGCTTCCTCCACCCCGGCGCCGCCTTTCAGTGGCCGGCGGAATTCCAAACCTTCAGCTGCCGCGAGCAGCTCGATGGCGAGCAGATGTTCCGCGTTTTCCACGATGGTTCGCAATTTCAGCGCCGAAGTCATTCCCATCGAAACGTGATCTTCCTTTCCGCCGGACGTTGGGAGATTGTCGATGCTCGCCGGGTGCGCGAGGACCTTGGCCTCGTTCAACAACGCCACGGCCGCGACGTGCAAAATCATGAACCCGGAATGGGTGCCGGCGTACGGCGACAGGAACGGCGGGAGGCCTTCGCTTAAGTCGGGATTCACCAGCCGGTCGGTGCGCCGTTCACTGATGCTCATCAAATCGGTGATCGCAATCGCGGCGTAATCGAGGGCGAGCGCCAGCGGCGCACCGTGGAAATTTCCGCCGGAAAGAACGTCCGCGCCTTCGGCAAAGACAAGCGGATTGTCCGTGGCAGAAGCGGATTCGATTTCCAAGACGTTTTCGCAATGATCGAGCGCGCCTCGCACCGCTCCGTGAACCTGTGGCATGCACCGAAGGCTGTAGGCGTCCTGGACGCGCGGATCGTTCGCCACATGCGACTCACGGATTTCGCTGTCGCGCAAAAGATGGAGGAGATGTCGCGCGACCGCCTGCTGTCCGGGATGTGGACGGGCCTCGTGAATACGCGCGTCGAAAGCGGTCGGCGTTCCCTTGAGTGCTTCCAAGGTTGTCGCGCCCGCAATGTCTGCGGCGTAGGCGAGGTTCTTCGCCCGAAACAACGCCAGTCCGCCGACGGCATGCATCGCCTGGGTGCCGTTCAGAAGGGCGAGACCTTCTTTCGCTTCGAGTGCGACCGGTTTCAGACCCGCCTTTCGCAACGCCTCGCCGCTGGGCAGTCGCTCATTCTTGTAAAATGCTTCGCCTTCGCCGATCAACGTCAGCGACAAATGCGCGAGCGGCGCAAGATCCCCACTCGCTCCCACGGAACCTTTCTCCGGAATCACCGGCGTCACGCCTCGATTGTTCAACTCGCAAAGCAGCTCGATGACTTCGAGACGAATCCCACTCAATCCCAGCGCCAGCACATTCGCCCGCAACAAGATCATGGCGCGCACTTCCGGTGCGGAGAGCGGATTGCCGATTCCGCACGCGTGACTGCGGACGAGGTTCAGTTGCAGTTGCCGCAGCTCATCGGCGGGAACGTGAACATCGGAGAGTTTTCCGAAACCCGTGCTCACGCCATAGACGACCGCGCCTTTCGCCACGATCCCTTCGATCACGCTACGCGACGCGTTGATCCGCTCGTGAGCGGAAGCGCCGATCCGAATCGCTTCGCCGCCATAAGCGACTTTCGCGATTGGGGTAAGGGACAAAGGTTGGCCGGTCAGTTCCACGCCCCGCATGTTATGAATTCGGCGCGGAAAAGAAAGCAGCGGTCTGCGTTTCGCCGCCCAGGAAAAAAGGCCAGGCCGATAAAGCGACCTGGCCTTTTATGGTTAAAGCTATCCGCAGACGGACAAGCTGGACGGTTATTTCGAGTAGGTCGAGGTGGTCGTTGTGGCCGCCTCTTTTTTCTGCGCGCATGCCCCCAGGCTCAGCGCACTGGCCACGACGGCCAAAATCATGATTGCTTTCAGAAATTTCAAGTGTGTTTTCGCCCCCTTTCCCTGCAAGTTGCTGCCGTCATTTAGGCAGTTAAGAACCCTGACGCAACGCTTTTCTCGACTTTTTTCCGAACGCGCCGGTTTGCTCGTTAGGGCTTGATCTCGACCGGCGTCCCCTCTTCGACCCGCTCGAAAAGCTCGATGACATCAGCATTGCGCATGCGAATGCAGCCGTGGCTGGCCGGCGTGCCGATCTCCTCCTCGTGGTTCGTGCCGTGAATGTAAACGTAACGCGCGTGGGTATTCGCGTTCCGCGGCTCCAGGCCGTCCAGCCAGAGAATTCGCGTCATCACTAGATCGTCATCGCGTAGCACCTTCTTTGTCGGCTTAACCGGTCGGCGACTTTTGAAAACGGTGCCGGACGCCATTCCCTCGCCAATCTTTTCCGCTATGCGCAATTTTCCCGTCGGCGTCTTGAAGCTGCCTTCCTTCGATCCCAAACCGAATCGCGAGGTCGAGATGGGATAGGTCCCGACGTTCTTCCGTCCGGCGCGCAAAGTGAGGCGCTGGTCGCGCACCGAGATCTGGATCTTGAGCTGCTGACTTTTCTTCATCCGAAACGGCGGTAGGATGCGCCGTGGCTAGCGCAAAGAAAAGTTATCACGTCGCCATCGTCGGCGCGACCGGCGCCGTCGGCGAGGAATTGTTGCGGGTGCTCGAGCGGCGCGCGTTTCCGGTGGAGCGATTACTGCCGTTGTGTTCCGAACGTTCAGCCGGCGCCAGCGTTTCATTTCGCGACGAAAAGATCACCGCGCAGCGGCTGTCGGGTGATTCGTTCGCCGGGATCGACCTGGCATTTTTTAGCGCAGGCGGAAACATTTCCCGCGAATACGCGCCGATCGCGCGCGATGCCGGAGCGGTCGTGATAGACAACTCGTCCGTTTTCCGGATGGAACCAGACGTGCCGCTCGTTATTCCCGAAATCAATGGCGCCGACGTCCAGCAGCATCGCGGATTAATCGCGAATCCGAATTGCACCACTGCCGTCGCGCTCATGGCGCTCTATCCCTTGCACCGCGCTTTCGGCGTTCGGCGCGTGATCGCGGCCAGCTACCAGGCCGTTTCCGGCAGCGGCGCGCGCGCGATCCAGGAGCTGCGCTCGCAAGTCGAGGCCGCCGCGGGAAACCAGCCGGCCGTTGCCGAAATTTACCCGCACCCGATCGCCTTTAATGTGCTGCCGCACGTCGATTCCTTTTTGCCGAACGGCTACACGAAGGAAGAAATGAAAATGCAGAACGAAGGCCGGCGGATTATGCATCTGCCCGAGTTCCGCGCTTCTGTGACGTGCGTCCGCGTTCCGATCTACCGCGCCCACTCCGTTGCAGTGAACGCGGAGTTCGAGCGTCCGGTCTCAGTGGAAGAAGCGCACGAAGCGCTCGCCAAAGCGCCGGGACTCGAGCTCGTCGATGAGCCGCAGAATCACCGTTACCCGATGCCGCTTTTCACTGCGGGCAAAGACAATTGCGAAGTCGGCCGCGTCCGCCGCGATTGCGCTTTCGAGAACGGGCTGGCGTTTTGGGTTTCCGGAGATCAGCTGCTGAAAGGCGCGGCGCTCAACGCGGTGCAGATCGCGGAGCTGCTGTAAGGTCCGCCAAGCAGCCATAGGTCCAATAGGTCCTATGCGACCTATCGCTACGGCGTCGGCGCAGTCGCCGGTTCGTTTTTCTTTTGTTTCTTCCCGTCGTCGTGCGGCGCTGGCGGCGGCTCTTTCATTTTCGGCGCGATGTCGGCCGGACGCTCGTGCTTCGATTTTTCGGCGCGTTCCGATTTCGTTGAATCCGGGCCAGAGGTGTTAGGCCTGTTTTCCGGCGGCGTCGATGGTGGCGCTACTCGAGGCGCGGCGGCCGCAGCGGGAGGTGGAGCCGGTTTCTCCGATGCTTGAACGGTCGGCGGCGGAACCGATTTCGGATCTTCCTTCTTAATTTTCTCCTTCAACTCCGCCTGGGCTTTCGCGTCGCCGGCCGGTTCCCAGCCCCGTTCCACGGGCGCTTGCGCGATTTTTTCTTTCACCACTTTCGGTGCGATCTTCGTGGTGGGCTTTTGGAATTGCTGCGGAGCGGCCACCATTAGCTTGTCGCCCTCTATTTTCATCACCGACTTCGATCTGGCCGCGGCCGCCGGATCGGCATTGGTGTCGCGTTGCAAAGTCAATCGCTGAATCGGTCGCGTCGAATAACGGCTCAGGGTGTTATAATCCGGCCCGTAATTATAAACCGCCGAATTGTTATAGGTGATGTTGGTAACGTTCACCGTTTTCGTGATGTAGGTCACGTTTTGTTCCGGCGCGAAGATGCGCTCGCGGAGGACGGGCTCGCCGATGGAGCGAACATCGATGAAGTTGTAGGAGGCCGGCCCGATATCGAAATCGATGTCGACCCGCGCGGTGATTGGGCGTTCGTCCCAGTACTCGCCCGCTCGTCGCGGCGGCAGCGGCGCCCAGCCGACGTAATCACCGCCCGTACGCCA
>DATILK010000341.1:0-16685 GCA_035476555.1 Chthoniobacterales bacterium
CGCCGACACGCCGCATCTCCTCGACCATCTCCTTGTGGCGCGGCCGGTCCAGCATCATGACGACGACGTCCTGGACCCGCTTGTTCAGGCATTGCGCGACCAGACGCAGGGTCTCCTCGATCGGGCTTTCGATCCGCAGCATGTCGATCCCCTTGATCTGCATGTGCTCGAGCACTTTTGGACCGTAGGAAAGTTTCGTCATGTAGAACGACGGAATGTCGCGGAGGGCGACCTTCACGCCTTGCTCGGGACTCGCCGCCGCGATGCAACTGATCGAGTTCGGCGCGCCTTTGGAGATGTTGGTCGTGCCGTCGATCGGATCGATCGCAATATCGAACTGCGGCGTTCCCGGCAGCCAGGTGCCGAGTTGTTCGCCTTTGAAAATTCCGGGCGCCTCGTCCTTGATCCCCTCGCCGATGACGACTTCGCCGCAAATGTTCATGAGATCGAACATGCCGCGCATGGCGTCGCATGCCGCCGCGTCCGCCGCTTCCTTGTCGCCGCGGCCGAGCCAGGAAAGCGAATTCAACGCCGCCGCTTCGGTCGCGCGGACGAAATCGAATTCGATGATCCGCTCGATGTCGTGGTAACTTTGTGGTCGCAGTTTCACCGGGGACATTGTGCATTCGGGCACGAGTTCGGCAAGATCAGGAGCAGGATCAAGATCATGAGCAGGAATTTCTAATTGCCGGGCGGCTTCGGTTTCGCAGGGACGTCGGCCGGCGCCACATCGTACTCCGGTTTCGACGCACCCATCAGCCAGCGATCGAACCAACCGAGAATATGTTGCAGCCGTTCGATCCGATGCCACGGCTGCCCCGCGCGCGACAACTCATGCGTCTCGTTCGGAAACTTCACCATCACCGTCGGGATTTTCCGGAACTTCAACGCGCGAAACATTTGTTCGCCGCCCGCACCGGACGGCGTGCGCGTGTCGGTCTCGCCGAGGATGAACATCATCGGCGTCTTCACATCATTAATATAAGTGATCGGCGAGCGCGCCTTGAAATCTTCGGGGTCCTGGAACGGCGGCGCCTTGAACCAGCGCGGTTGGAACAACGTGAAGTCCGCCGTGTACCACCAATCGGTCCAGCTCGCGATATCTCGTTGCGCGACCGCCGCTGCAAAACGCGTCGTGTGCCCGACGACCCAGTTCGTCAGCAACCCGCCGCCGCTGCCTCCCGTCACGCCGAGCTTCTTGTCGTCGACGAACCCGCGCTTGATCGTTTCGTCCACGCCGGCCATCAGGTCTTTGAAATCGTCGCCGGGATAATGGTACTGGATTACGTTCCCAAATTCCTGGCCGTAACTCGTGCTCCCGCGCGGGTTCGGATAAAGCACGATGTAACCTTTCGCCGCCATCCATTGGAACTCGTGGTCGAAAACGAAACCGTAGGCCGTGTGCGGTCCGCCATGAATGTTCAGGATAAGCGGATATTTTTTCGCCTTATCAAAACCCGGCGGCCGTTGCAGCCACGCCTGGATCGTTTTTCCATCGAAACTCTGGTAACGAATTTCTTCCGGCTCGGTGAGGTTGAGCTGTGCGAAGAGCTCGTCGTTTACGTGCGTCAACTGCCGGGCTTCGCCGCCCGTGCGATCGAGCCAGAAAAGATCGCCGATTCGCGTCGGCGTCGAAGCGAGATACACGAGATGCGATGCGTCCGGCGCGGCGCGGAAACGCAGGACAGCCTGATCGCCTTTCGTGATTTCGGTCATCGCGCCCGTCGCCGCGTCGAACACGCCGAGATTCGTGCGGCCTTCGCGCGAAAAATTTTCGACAATGCCTTTACCGTCCGCTGTCCAGATCGGGCGGTTCCCGCCACCGGCGCGCGGCGCCCCGTTATCACCGAAAACGCTGCTGCCGACGTCGAAGTCGAATTTCTCCGTGAGATTGCGCGGCTTTGCGTCCTTCACTAAATCCATGACCCACAAATCCGGTTGGGTGTAGGAATTTACCGGCTGCTCAACTGAGGCGGTAAACGAAATCTGTTTTCCATCCGGGCTCAGCGCCATCGCTCCGAAATCCAGGTCGACGGTGCTGATCTTTGTCGGCTCTCCGCCATTCGGCGAAATCGACCACAGCTCCGTCTTCGACGTGTCGTAGTAGGGCTCGTCGCTATGAAGCGTGGTGAAATAAATCTGCGCGCCGTCTTTGGACCAGAGCGCATCCTCTTCACTGAATCTTCCGCGCGTGAGTTGCTTCGGCTGGACTTTTTCCTCCGAATTATGCGGCGCGGTCACGACCCACAAATGCGCCGGCCGCTTGAAATCGAGATAGCCTTCGTCGTTCGAGCGATAGACCGCGCGCGTAATGACGTGGATATCGCTCTCGCGTTCGTCGTCTGCCTTTTTCGCCGTTTCCTCTGTCGCCGGCGAAGCGGAGGGCGATGCATTCGCCGCGCGTTTCTGTTCCTCTTCCTTTCGCTTTTTCTTTTCCGCTTTCTCCAGGTCTTCCGGATTCGACGTGCTGCTGAACACGATCAGCTTTCCGTCCGGCGACCATTTCGGATCGCCGGCGCCTTTGGGCAGACTCGTGAAGCTGAACGCATCGCCGCCCGCCATCGAAAGAAGGCAAAGCTGCGGCGGCTCCGGTTTCCCGTCTTTCTCAGTCGAACGGGTGAAGGCGAGATATTTCCCGTCCGGCGACCAGCGCGGCGAAGAATCGCGATCGCCGCTGCTGAGCCGGTGCGGCGCTTCGCTGCCGGAGGTCGAGACCATCCAGATAGAGGTGTTGTAGCCTTCCTTTTTTTCGTTCACCGTCACGCGCACGAATGCGACGCGGCTCCCATCCGGCGATACCTGGGCGTCGCCGACCCAGACAAAATCGAAAAGGTCTTTCTCCGTGATGTTACGTTTGTCTGCGGCCTGGAGATGGACGACCGCAGCGAGACAGAAACCGATGAGCAGATAAAATCGCGAAAGCATGGCGTGTGATGCTGCGCGCAACCGCGCCACCCGGCAAGTTTTTCTCCGTTGCCGATTACTTGGGCGGACTTTTCTTGAAACTGTAATCGGTCAACTCAGAGCCGTACTTAAGCTGGCCGCCCACAGTCTCCGTCTTTACCAGCCCAACTCCATCCGCATACCACGCAGTCTTCGTCAACAATCCACCGCCGTTGGTTACTTCGCTAACGACCTTCATCGCGCGAAATTTTCCTGCCGGCACCGTCACGGTCTCGACGCCGACAACGCGACTGGCTTCACGGTGGTCCACCAAAGTTGGATCTTGTCCCGACCATTCCCATTTTTGGCCGACGACGAGCGGATTCGGCAAATACTGCTTCGGCGGGTCGTAAGAGGCCTGAAGTCCTTCGTGCTCCGGATAGTTGTCGCCGTGAAAAAGGATCCAACCATCGGCCTTCGAAAAGACCTTCAGAATTTTCACGCCGGAGAGAACTTCGACCGTGTAGCGAACAAGTCCGCCTGCGTGCGGCTCTTCGCTCTGGACCTTCCAGGTGTACCCGCCCGCTTCGGTGTTGCGATAGGTCCAGGTGTCACCCACGCGCAACGGAAAGTAATCCGCGGCCGGTTCGGGTTTGGATGGTGATTTAGATTTTGCCTTGGGCTTCGCCGCGGTGGCACTTTGCAAAAACAAACTCACGATCACGAGCGCGCACATTCCTCGGGCTGAAATCATAGGGTTCTTTCTGCTCTTGCTACTCGCGCGGCCGCGCAAACGATACCGGAAATACGCGATTATCGGGCGGCGTGTTATGCATGGTTCCTTCCCAGCGGATGTCGTTCGCCGAATCATTGAGCTTCAGTTCGATCCGCGCCGACAGTCGATCGCGCGTGTATTCATCCAGCAACAGTTTGCCTTTGGGGTTCCGGCCTTCCAGTCGGAGCACCAGGTTCCGATTGGTCGCCAGGAAGTAAGTGCCGGTAACACGGCCGCTCGGGTCGAAATGAAGTTGAAAGCTGGCTTCATAAGGGCCGACTGTGCCTTGATAAGAATAATCGCCGGACGCGCCGCTGCTTTCCGAAGCCGGTGTCGGCGACGCGGCCGATGTGACCATAACCGATCGCTCAAAATAAACCGGAAGAACGCGGTTATCCGGAGGTGTGTTCCGCATCGTCCCTTCCCATCGGAGCAGCGTCGCCGTCTCGACGACAAGACTAACCTCGATGTGGGCCGTGAGCTTTTCGCCTGTGTATTCGTCGAGGAACATTTTCCCTTTCGGATGACGGCCCTCGAGTCGATAAGTCGCGCCGCCTTGCGAGTAGGTGCCCACGACGTGGCCACCCGGCTCAAAGCGGAAGCGGAAGGTAGCCTCTTTGGCGCCCACTTTTCCGATGAAGACATGTTCGCGAGGCGTTTCGTTGATCGCCGCCGGCGATGATGTCACGCCCGGGGCCGATGAAATGTTCGGACTGGAAGATGTGATCGCCGGTGGCGGATTGGTCGTACTCGGCGCGGGCGCTGGAGTTTCCGACCGTGGCGGAATCGAAACTTCGGCTCGCGCGGGCGCAGGTGTCGTCTCCTGCCGCACAATCGTCTCGGGACGTGTTCGGGTTTGGAAAAACCACGCCGCTATTCCTGCGATCGCGATGAGTAGAACAACGATCGCAATAGGAAGAGCGCGGGAGGGCTTTTGCGCAGCGCTCACCGCAGCTGGCAAGGGCGGGATCACGGGCGGCGGCGTTTCCTTTGGCGGATCGACAACGCGATGAATTCCCGCGATCAACCGATCCGCGTGATGATGAAAATCAATTCCGGTATCGAGTGCGAGGCCGTTACGAAACGCGAGTCCTTCGAGTTCCGGCGGCAGGTTCTTCGCCTCGGGCATCGGCGTGTTATTGACCAGCACGGGGATGATCGCGATACCGCTCTCCAACGCGCTCGCCACTTCAAGACGGACGAAGTCCGTCGGGTCGTCGATGCGTCTGTTCGACAGCTCTTTCCCGCCCGTCCATTCCGGACCAATGATCGCCACGATGACTTTCGCGCGCTGCAGTGTTTGTTTGATGTGTTCGCGGAAATCGACGCCATACGGGATCGAATCGAAATCCATGAAGACGCTGCCTTTGCCGAACTCGGCCTGAAGCCGATCGTAAAGGCGCCCCGCAACGGGGCTGGAATCCTGCCGGCGATAGGAGATGGCGATCATCGACTCCTGAGACCCTCGTTCCTATCCGATCGCGGCGTCCTTCGTCAATCTTGCGGGCGCGATATTCCAACTATGGCAAAGGCAAAAGCGTCTTCACGCTAGTCGGCGTCCCGCGCGTACCAATCGACCTTGCGCGTGACCCACATCACGATGGCCAGCAGGATGAAGAGCGCCACGGTTCCCATGAGCAGCGCGTAATCCTGCTGCCGCAGCGTGATGTAGAGAAACGTATAAACGCCGATCAACCCGCCACCGATCATCAGCGTGCGCGCGCCGCCACCGAGGAAGTAGCTGCAATACCAGGTAATCAAACCGGTCGCAGCGAAAGTAGCGATCGCATAGGACGCGGTGAAGCCGATGAATTCCGACGCGGAGAGGAGCGCGAGATAGAAGAGACAGAGCGCGGCGCCCACCATCAGATACTGCAACGGGTGAATTTTCTGGCGTGCCGTGACTTCGAAAAGGAAAAAGGTTGTGAACACCAGGACGAAGAACAACACGCCGTATTTGATCGAGCGCTCAACGTAGCGATAGGCATCGAGGACCCGAAGAAACTGCGCGCCGAAAAGTGAGTTACTTACCGCGAGCGTAGTGAAACGTTCGTTCCCGACCCGGCTCGTCCAGCGCTGTGGATAATCGCGGCCGTAATAAGAAACCTTCCAGCTCGCGTCGAACCCATCGGCCCGCACATTCCGATCCGCGGGCAGAAACGCGCCGCGAAATCCCGGGTCGGGCCAGTTCGCCTTTAACGCGACGACATTCTGAACACCAAACGGCGCGAAGAAAATTCCACCGCTGCCGTTGAGATCGAGCGCAATCGAAAACGTCATCGGCGCCGCGATCGGCTGGTCGTTCGCGAGCGGCGCGGTGACTCCGGTCGTGTAACCCGGCAGTTGCGATCCCGGTTGCAGTTGAATTTTCTTCCCACCCCATTCGAGCATCAGACTTTCGCGCGTCCCGCGCAGATCGCTCACCGCCAGCGTCACCGCCGCGTCTTTCCAAAGCACGTCCTTCGGATCGATCTTCAACGCCGCCATGTCGGGCACGGGAAATTTTCCCGAGACGTTAATCATCCCGCGAAACACCGCCGCGTGATAAATGCCGCGATGCAATGTCTGGGTCTGGACATCGCCGGTGATCTCGAGCGTGTCCGGCAAAAAATAAGCGAACGCGACGGTCGTCTCCGCCACTTCGCGCGTCTCGACTCGGCCGTCGGGCAAGGTCACCGACCTAACGACTGTGCCGTGATGCAGGTAGGGCACCACGAGAACCGGTCCGATGATGTTCTGATCTTTTCCCCACGACGAGGTGATGTCGTCGACCGCTTCGTTGCGCCGCGCCAGGCGATCGTTCAAAACGCCCTGGATCATCAGCAGCGGAATGAGCATCACCAGAATCAGCGCGCCGACGCCGAACAATTTCAGCATCGTCAGGTGCCGTTTCTTGAAGAACGGCTGCGATTTTGGAAGCGGCGGCGGTGCGTCGGGCATGTGAGTGAAGGTTGCTAAAGTTCAGTTCGCTTGAGCAACAACAATACGCCCCGGCGGCGGAGGCTTGCGGAGAGAGTTGGACGGACTGGCCAAAACGTCGGGCTGCAATCGGCCCGCGTCTGCGCGACGGAAAGCGAGTAGGCGAATTGTCGTTCGCATTCGGCAAACAATACGCGAAGATGCGCAGGCTTAGGGAGTTGCGGCAGAAGAGTTGCTACGTAAAGAGCGCTTAACTCGGCCGTGGGCCGGGAAGCCGCTGATCATCTTGTGACACAAAAAACGCTCGTCCTTTTTCTGATTTGCACCGTCGCCACTTGGAGCGCAGCGCGCGCTGATGAAGAGACTCGCCAGGTCCAGGAGGAACTCCGGAAACGGCACCTGTTCTTTCGCGAGATCGACGGCAAATCCAGCGCGGAATTATCGCTCGCTCTAAAACAGTACCAGCAACGCCAGGGTTTCGCCCAGACGGGCCGAGCCGACGACATGACGCTCTACTCGTTAGGCATCGGCGAACCGCCTTCGCCTGCGGAAGGCGCCAGTGATCTTCCGGACGTTCCGGTGCTCAAGAGCGATGCCGCCATCCATGACGAATCGCGACCGAAAACCCCGCCCGCTCCGACAAAAGAACAGAACGCGGGCGACGTAGCCAAAGCCGAGATCCGTAATTTTCTCCGCCGCTACTTCGACGCCTGCCAGTCGCGGAACCCGGACGATGAGTTGGCCTTCTACGCCGACAAAGTCGAGTACTTCGACCACGGGGTCGTCGATCGGCCCTACATCAAAAACGAGCTGGCGGTTTACGACCAACGCTGGCCCAGCCGCAAGTATGACCTTGGGGATTCGCTCCAGGTCATTCGCACCGGAAATAATACCGTCGCGAAAATCCGTGTAAATTTCCAGGTCGCGAACGCCGAGCACAACCGCAATGCGAGCGGCCGCACCGACGACACGTTCAATCTGGTTAAGCGCGGCGGTTCACTCGAGATCGTGTCGATCAAAGAGGCGCGAGTTCGAAAGGTGTGGCGACATCGACGACGGCCGCCGAGTTTTCCGGCCGCTGTCGGCCGGACGATCCATCACGTGTATCGCAGCATTTTCCACTAGCGCAATTTGTCGCCCTCGCTTCGATAAACGATCAAGTCGTAATCGCTGGTCAGCGGAAATACACTGACGGCGTTGTCGGACCCGGCGCTGGCCGAGTTGGAATGGAGAACAACTCGCCAGAAGGAAGAATCCGTCGTCGGAATATTTTCGCGGCTGGTTCGTTCCGTCACAATATGTTCGTCGCCGAAGAGCAGGGGCCAGTTCTCACGCACCATCCAGCGATAGCCGCGCCGTTCGAGATAAAGCGCCACGCGAGTCGTCTGGCCGCCGGCCTGCCAATCGAAGTTCAGAAATTTCGGTTGGACCGGATCCAACTGCAGTGCGCGCTCGATCGCACCGGCGAAGCGTTCCTGCTCAGCCTGATCAGGAACCACGCCGCGGAAACGCCGCGCGTTCTGCCCAAAGGCGAAACCCACGATTGCGACGAGCGCGATCTTGCCAGCGAGAACAAAGCCGCCGCGCCTTTTCGAAATGTGTGGCTCGATCCAAATCGCGCACGTCACGGCGAACGTAAGGAGGACGGCGTAATAAATCGCGAAGTTGGAAAGCGAGTTATAATAGAAGAGCGGTCCCTCCTGGAAGCATCCCCAGAAGAGTGAGAGCGCGGTGGCGGCGATGATTATCAACCCGAGCCACCAACGAAACCGGAGTTCCTCTTTCAGTCCGTTCTTGTTCCGAAGAAGGACGGCGCTGAACACGATAACAAATCCCCAGAGCGCGTACGCCTTCCAATGCACTTTGAAAAATGAAATTACTCCGGCCCAATCGAAGTTCTCGAAGGCTGGGATCGGATTGTGATTCGGATAGGCGGAGTAAGCGCCGAACTGGAGGAAGTAGAGAATTGATTGCAGCAAACTCTTGCGCTCGCCGTAACCGTTTTCGAGGTGGTCGACGATCCGCCCGAGGTTGTTGGGGTGCGTGGTGACCAGGTTCACCAGAATCGGAAGAAGAAAGAGCGCGATCAGCCCTGCGGCCAGCCAATGCGGGCGCGGCGCATTTTGCCACGGCCATCGCGCGCCAGCGGATTCTGATCGGCGGGTTTGCCGAATCAGGCCCGCGTAAGCGAGAACCGACAACGGTCCGACGAACAGCAGCATGGAAACGTGGCCGTGAACGAGGAAACAACCGGCCAGTGCCATGACCGGCAGGTCTCTTGTTTCACCCGAAGCGACCGAAGCCGCCGCCACGAGAAAGCAGAGAAAAGGAAACGTCAGCAGGCAAGGCGGCCAAAGACAAAACAATCCGGGCCGTCCTGGAATGAATTCGTAGAATTTCCCAACCGCGCCGAAATGCCACGCCGCGAATAGGAGCGCGAAAGAGAAAAACCAAAACCGGCCCGCTTGAAGTCGCCGGCCCGCGATGAAGATGGCGGCGCTGAAGAAAAAAGCGCTCAAGGCGTAGAGTGCCATCAGTTGTCCATTGAACGGCGACGGCACCAGATGGGTGTCCGCAAACAAAATCTCGCCCCAGGCAAAGACGTAGAGAAACGCCGGCCCCGGATGATGAAAACCGTAGCGCGAATATTGGCCGACCGTTTCGCGAAAATGTTTCGCCTTGATGATTTGGAGGGAGTCCGCGGCGTAATCGTCGGTCTCGTATTGGCGGCTATGGAAGATCAGCTGCGAGTTATTGAGGAGCACTGCGGCGAAAAGGACGAGGGCGATGACCCAGGTACGTTGCCACGGGGACGGCTTGGCAGGCGTGGTTATCATCTCAAGGCGCTAAAATTTATTTCGCCGGCGAGGGCGTAAGCTTGGTCGCGTCGCAGATCGATCGCCCATGCTCGAAGCGTGGCCCCGCCCGCCGGGACGGTGGCGATCAAGGGCCACGAAAAACCCGCGCCGGAAACGGAATTTGCGGAGCGCGGCTGCAATTCAACTACCCAGCGTGGCTCCCAACCAGCAGCGGTCTGCCATCCAGCCACTACGCAATCGGCCGGCCGGTTTTCACCCGGTACCCTGGCCCAACCTTTTACCCAAAAGCGCCCGTTCCCATCGGGCACCGCTTGTTCGAGTACGCCCGCGCCGTCAACGTCGCGAGTCGGAGCCGCGTTCACAGCTCCGGCGAGCGTTTTGCTCACGAGCCGCGGTCGAAACGCATCATGTTCGGCGAGCGTGTGAATGGTTTGCGCCGTGTCGGCGTAGGGCGACAACCAGGCAAGTTCGGGATTCTGCGGGAGCGCTTCAGCCCAGCGCAAAACGAGAAGCAAATGTCTGCGGTATTCGGTGTATTTTTTTAGGCGGCGCCGTTCCGCCGTAAAAGTCGACGTCCATAAGGAGGCGAGGACCAATGCACTCACGACCCCGAGCAGCGCTCCGCCGCGCTCGATGTTCGTGTAACCGCGTAACTGTTCATAAACGGCAAACGCCAGACCAGTGACCGCGATGTACAAGATGACGGTAAAGACCGTGTAGTGCGGACTCGTTGCCATCGCGAAAGTGAATCCAAGGCGCGCGACGGCCGTTATCGCGCCGGAGAACAACGCGTAGACGCCGAGAATCAGCCACGGGTAATGCGATTTCCACTCGCCCCGTTTTACAATCAGCCATGCCGCGACGACGGCGAGCGTTAGAAACATCAGAACGACGATGCCGCCAACCGTTGCTGGATTTGCGACCCTGAAAACCGAACCGAACCAGATGAAAACAAAATGGACGAGAGCGGCCCCATCTTTGAAGAACGAAGCGAGAGGCGGACTCAGCGGCGGATGCTGGTAGCCAATAAAGTAGGCGCCGATGGAAATCGCGGCGCCAAAGATGTACGCGAGACGCCAGACAAGCGTCGTCCGGAATGAGGTCGCAATGCCGGTTGCCACCGGGAACGCGAGCAGCCACACCAACATTCCATTGGCAAAGGTGTAAGTGCTGATCAGCGCGAGAACGGCGTTACAAATAGTCTTCGACGCAAGAGAGCGTCGCGACAGGTTGACGATGAGCGCAAAAATCAGTGCCAGGCCCGGCGTGAAAGTCTCCCACTGGAGATCGTTGAGCAGGTTCTCGTATTGCCGCGGTGAAAACAGAAACAGATTCATCGCCGCGAAAGCCAGCGAAGCCGCAGTCGCTGAGTGGATCGTGCGGCGAGCCAGCTGGGACAGGCCGATGGAAACGAGGCAGATCGCTTCGAGGGTCAGCCCGAGCGCGAGTTGAACATTCCAGCCCGCGAGTCGAAAGAGCGGCAGATAAATCAGTCGCGGAATCAGCTTTCGACTTTCGTTGTGCTGGCTGCATAGCTCCGCAAACGTGATTGTCCCGCGATACCACGACGCCAATTGCGCGCCGGGCGTGCTCCATTCGTCCCAAAATGGAAGCGGCACGCTATGCTTCCACACCACAAAAAATCCGAGCACAACTGGGAGCGCCCAAAGAACCGCGAAAAGTGTTTTTCGAAAATGGCGGGGCCAGAGTTTCTTCATCACAGCAATGCTTGCTGAAATGCTCCTCCTTGCCAATCGAGCGTTGAGTGCGATTAAGAAAACGTGCGCGAAGCAGCCGGGAAAATGAAAAGCGCGCGTTTGGCCTGTGCGCTCGTGGTCGTCGGGGCTTGGTTCTGCCTGTCGAACCATTGCGCACTCGGGTTGGCATCGGCCGCCCGCGAATTGCCGGCGCCACCGGAGACGGGCGGATGCCCGATGCATTCGTCGCCCGCGAAAAAGAAAGCCGCGTTAAAGATTCCCTGCTGCAAGGTGCTCCGCGCCGTCGTCGCGAAATGCGTCACGGCATCTCCAAGCCCAATCCCCGTTGTCGCGCCCTGCGATTATGCGACGACGATTTTTGTCCAACCAGAATCCACCTCGCTCGAGATAAGAGCTCTCGATACCGGCCCGCCAGATTATTTCAGTTTTGCTGAGTCCGTCCTGCAGGAGAGCATGCTGTCGCATGCGCCTCCCGTTTCCTGAATCGCTGTAGCCGCGGCGCGCCGTCGCCGCGTTCCGCATCTCGCGCCCGTCGCCCACGCGGTCGGGCGGTTCAATTCAGTTTTCAGGAAACAAAATAATGAGACCGATTTTATTCATAGCTGCCGCGATCGCGCTGATAGCGAACGCGGAAGCGGCTGAGACGAAATACACCTGCCTGATGCATCCGGAAGTAATGATGGATGCGCCCGGAGATTGCCCGAAGTGCGGGATGCCGCTCGTGCCGGTTAAGGCACAAGAGAGAAAACGTCCAACGCCCAACGTCCAACGTCCAACGCCGAATGAAGAAAAGACAGCGCAGCACGAGAGCCACGACATGCCGGCACACGCGATGACGATGGCGTCTTCGCTGAACATTGCGGAACCGATGAGCCGCGAAAGTTCGGGCTCGAGCTGGGTGCCGGATTCGACGCCGATCTACGGCCGCATGCTGATGTTCGGTGACGACATGCTGATGCTGCACGGCGCGATCTTTCCTCGCTACGTCAATGCCAATACGCGCCGCGGCGACGATCGGATCGACGCGCCGAACTGGTTCATGGCGATGTATTCGCATCCGTTCAACGAAAGCGCGCAGCTTGGTTTTCGCGGGATGATGAGCCTCGATCTCCTCACGGAAGGCGGTCGCGGTTATCCGCTTCTCTTTCAAACGGGCGAGACCTGGAATGGAAACGCTCTTCACGATCGGCAGCATCCGCATGATTTGTTCGATGAAATTTCGCTCAGCTATTCGCAAAAATTCGGCGCGAATTTTTCGGCGTATCTCTACGCCGGTTATCCCGGTGAACCGGCGCTCGGGCCGCCCGCATTCATGCATCGGCTCTCCGCGATGGATGATCCGGACGCGCCGTTGAGTCATCACTGGCAGGATTCGACGCACGTTACATTTGGAGTCGTTACCCTGGGATTGGTCTGGCGCGATTTCAAAATCGAGGGCTCCACTTTCAAAGGCCGCGAGCCCGACGAGCGGCGCTACGATTTCGATTCGCCGAAATTGGATTCGTTTAGCGGCCGAATTTCATGGAACCCGACGAAGGATCTCACGCTCCAAATTTCGCATGGCTACCTGCACAGCCCCGAAGAACTGGAGCCGGAGGCGAACCGCCACCGCACCACCGCATCGCTGATCTATAATAGAGCGCTCGGTCGCGATTCGAACTGGTCCAGCTCCATCGTCTGGGGACAAAACCACGACAGCGGCGACGGCAAGACGCAGTCGATCCTCCTCGAGACAAATTATCAGCGCGGACGCGACACGTTTTACGCGCGCTTCGAGCATGTTGAGAAACCCGGGCACGAACTCGTTCTGGATCCCGTCGATGAAGCGCGCGTCTTCTCGATCAATGCGTGGACCGTCGGTTACGTCCGCGATTTATCGCATGGCAACGGAATCGATGTAGGGCTCGGCGGTCAGGTCACGATCAACGATGTCCCAGCCGATCTCGACCGCTATTACGGGAGCAACGTCCCGTTCTCGTTTCAGGTTTTCCTGCGCGTGCGTCCGTCACTCATGAAGTGACGAGATCACGACCTAGTAACGGTAATGCTCGGACTTGTACGGGCCTTCGACGGGCACACCGAGATACTCGGCCTGCTTCTGCGAAAGCTTCGTCAATTTCACGCCGATCTTTTGGAGATGCAGCCGCGCCACTTCTTCGTCGAGCTGTTTCGAGAGAACGTAGACACCCACTTTGTAAGTGTCGCGATTCTTCCAAAGATCGAGCTGCGCCAGGACCTGATTGGAAAACGAGTTCGACATCACGAAGCTCGGATGGCCCGTCGCGCAACCGAGGTTCACAAGCCGGCCTTCGGCCAGCATGAAAATTTCGTGACCATCGGGGAAAGTGTACTTGTCGACCTGCGGTTTGATGTTGGTCCGCTTCACGTCTTTGCGTTCGTTGAGCGGTTCGACCTGAATCTCGTTGTCGAAGTGACCGATGTTGCAAACGATCGCCTGGTCTTTCATCCGCTCCATGTGCTCGAGCGTGATGATGTCGACGTTGCCGGTCGTGCTCACGTAAATGTCGCCGCGGCCGAGCGTGTCTTCGACAGTCGTGACTTCGTAGCCTTCCATCGCCGCCTGAAGCGCGTTGATCGGATCGATCTCGGTGATGACGACTCGCGCGCCCTGGCCGCGCAATGATTGCGCGCAGCCTTTGCCCACATCGCCGTAACCGCAGATGACCGCGACTTTGCCCGCGATCATCACGTCGAGCGCGCGGTTCAATCCGTCGACGAGCGAATGGCGGCAGCCGTAAAGATTATCGAACTTAGATTTGGTAACCGAGTCGTTGACGTTAATCGCCGGAACGAGCAGCTGATTGTTTTGCTGCATCTTGTAAAGGCGATGCACGCCAGTCGTGGTCTCTTCGGAAACGCCGCGCCAATCCTTCACCAGCTCATGCCAGCGATAGGGATTCTCGCGCTGCACTTCGAGCAACAGATCCTTGATGACTTGTTCTTCTTTGCTGGCCGATTTCGATTTCGCCCAGTCGCCGCCTTCTTCCAGCTCGTAACCTTTGTGAATGAAGAGGGTCACGTCGCCGCCATCATCGACGACCAACTGTGGACCTTTGCCGTCCGGGAACGAGATCGCCTGGTTCGTGCACCACCAATATTCCTCCAGCGTCTCGCCTTTCCAGGCGAACACCGGCACCCCGGCCTTCGCGATTGCGGCCGCAGCGTGATCTTGTGTCGAAAAAATATTGCAGCTCGCCCAGCGCACCTGCGCACCCAACGCGACCAGCGTCTCGATCAAGACCGCCGTCTGGATCGTCATGTGCAAAGATCCGGTCACGCGCACGCCCTGAAGCGGCTTGCCCGGCGCGTACTTCTCGCGGATCGCCATTAACCCCGGCATCTCCTTTTCCGCGATCGCGATCTCTTTCCGTCCCCAGTCCGCGAGACTGAGATCCCGGACTTTGAAGTCTTGTTTCGTGATTTGTTGGGTAGTGGTGCTCATAAATTATTTCGCGGCTTTCTTCAGGGCGGCCGCTTTGTCGGTTTTTTCCCAGGTAATATCCGGGTCGTCTTTGCCGAAGTGGCCGTAGTTAGTGGTCTTCGAGTAAATTGGGCGAAGCAGATCGAGCTGCTTAATGATGTCGGCCGGCTTGAAGGAGAAGGTGCGATTAATTGCGCGCTCGATGGCTTCCTCATCAACGGTGTTCGTTCCAAACGTGTTGATGGCCATGCTCACCGGATCGGGATAACCGATCGCGTAGGCGAATTGGATTTCGCAGCGCGTCGCGAGCCCCGCGGCAACAACATTCTTAGCGACCCAACGCCCCATGTAAGCGGCGCTGCGATCGACTTTGCTCGGGTCCTTGCCGGAAAACGCACCGCCGCCGTGACGGCCCCAGCCGCCGTAGCTGTCGACGATAATCTTGCGCCCAGTCAAACCGGTGTCGCCCTGCGGACCGCCGATCACGAAGCGGCCGGTCGGATTGATGAGAAACTGCGTCGTGCCGTTGAGCATCGATTTCGGCAGGACTTTGCGAATGATTTTTTCGATGCAGAATTTTTCGAACTAGGCGTGACCGATGTCCTCGGTGTGCTGGGTCGAGATAACGACATTGGCAATGCCGACCGGTTTTCCGTTTTCGTAAATGACGGAGACTTGCGATTTCGCATCCGGCCGGAGCCATTCGGCTTTTCCGCTCTTGCGAATTCGCGTCAACTCGCGCCCGAGGCGATGGGCAAACATGATCGGCGCCGGCATGAGTTCCGGAGTGTCGTCACAGGCAAAACCGAACATCAGTCCCTGATCCCCCGCGCCCTGTTCCGACGTCTTTTTCCCCTTTGCCTTCTTCGCGTCGACGCCCTGTGAAATGTCGCCGGACTGATCGGTGATGACGGTGTTGACGAAAATTTTCTTCGCGTGAAAGACGTCGTCGTCGTGGACGTAACCGATCTCGCGGACGGTATCGCGAACGATCTGGTTGATCGGGATCACGTCTTCGAGGTGCTTGTTCTTCGGCAGATTCGGCACCGTGATTTCGCCGCCGACCACCACGACGTTACTCTTGGCGTAGGTCTCGCAGGCCACGCGGCTGCGTTTGTCCTGGCGGAGACAGGCGTCGAGGACGGCGTCGGAAATGGTGTCGCAAACTTTATCCGGATGGCCTTCGCCCACGGATTCGGAAGCAAAAATGAAACGTCGAAGCATGGAATGCAGTTAGGAGATGAAGATTACGGTGAAGCGAAGAAGCAAATGATCAGCCAACATATTGACCAATCATGATGCGTCGATATATCGTAGGGCTAGCCAATGGCGTCAACCATAAATTTTCTCAAGCTCCTGGCCGATCCCACCCGGCTGCGCCTCCTCCTTCTTCTCGAGGAAGACGAGCTTTCCGTGGCCGAGCTCCAGAAGATTCTCGGGATGGGCCAATCGCGCATCTCGAGTCATCTCGCCCAGCTGAAACGCGCCGGGGTCGTCGAAGACCGGCGGTCCGGGAAAAATGTTTACTACGGTTTGACCTCAAAACAGGAACGCAACGCGGCACGCGCGAAAGTGAGCGAGCTGATCCGCGTCCTCGCGCGCGAAATGCCGGAAACGCAGCGCGACCGCACCGCGCTCCAGCTTGCCCTTCGGAAACGCCGCGACAAAGCGCGCGAATATTTCGACGAACTGGCGGGAAAATTCGGACGCAGCTATGTCCCGGGTCGTTCGTGGCAGGCGCTCGCTCATACGCTGATCGCGCTGTTGCCCCGATTAACCGTCGCCGATCTCGGCGCCGGCGAAGGAACGCTGTCGCAGTTACTCGCCAAGACCGCGCGCAAAGTCATCGCGATCGATAACTCGCCGAAGATGGTCGAGTTCGGCGCGCAGCTCGCCAAGAAACACGGCTTCGGCAATCTGGAATATCGCCTCGGCGACATCGAAGATCCGCCAATCGCGAAAGGCTCAGTCGACCTCGCCATTCTCAGCCAGGCGCTCCATCACGCGATCCATCCCGAGCGCGCTATCACCAGCGCGCATCGCATCCTGCGGAAAGGCGGTCGCATTGTGATTCTCGATCTGCTCAGTCATCGCTTCGAACGCGCGCGCGAGCTTTATGCCGATCACTG
>DATILK010000342.1:0-7178 GCA_035476555.1 Chthoniobacterales bacterium
CAGCGGCGCGCTGGCATTTCGTCGGCCGCTTGCAACGGAACAAGATTCGGCACGCGCTGCCGCTCTTCGAACTTTTTCACGGCGTCGATTCACTGGAGCTTGCTCGCGACATGAACCGCATCGCGGACGAAGAAGGATTGCGTCCGCGCATTTTGCTCGAGGTGAACGTAGCAGGCGAGGGGAGCAAGATCGGTTTTGAGCAGGAAAAATTGCGCGAGCAAATGGAAACGTTGCTCGAATTTCCACGGCTAACCATCGAGGGGCTGATGACCATCCCGCCGCTCGCTCCAGAAGCCGAAGCGTCACGAAAATATTTTGCGAAATTGCGCCAGCTTCGGGACGAGTTCGCTCCGCAATTCCACATTTCCCTTCCACATCTCTCGATGGGAATGACCGGCGATTTTACAGTTGCGATCGAGGAAGGCGCGACGCTGGTCCGTGTCGGCACCGCGATCTTTGGCAAGCGCACGCCCATGCGCGAACGCTCGCGGGCCGCCTCCGAGTCAGCCGACTAAATCGACGTTCAGGGCAACTGGAAAACTTCTACTGGTGCGCCGAAAATCGTGGCGAGCAGATGGGCGATTGGCAATTACATTAACGAACCATGCCGCTTGAGCTGAAGGATGTGCAATTGATCGGGAACGAGCTCGCCATGCGCTGGAGTGACGGCGTGGAATCCTATCTCGAGCTCGAACGTTTTCGCCGCGTCTGTCCCTGCGCGATGTGCGGCGGCGAGCCGGATGTGTTGGGAAATATTGCGCGGCCGGATGTGAGCTACACGTCGTCGAGTTTTGAGCTCGTGGGGTGGCAACTAATCGGCGGTTACGCCCTTCAGCCCCGCTGGGGTGATGGTCACAGCACCGGGTTGTATTCCTTTCAGTATCTCCGGCGAATTACCGCCGAGCCGTCAGCATGAAACCAGCTTGACTGGTCTGATAAGGTTTACTTCCCCGATGAAGGCAACGACAAAAACCGCGCTCCTATTCTCTTGTTTCCTTCTCTGCACGCTCGGAGCCGTCCTTTCGCCTCGCGAGCCGGCCGAGCGTCCGGAACCAAAGACGCAGGTCGTTCCCGTGAACAATCACCAACCGCACCGCGGGGTTTGGTTGCGTGTTTAGGCTGACGGCAACGTCACCCTTAATATTGTGGCGCCTGCTTTGACCGGGTGCACGAGTCGATCGGGTTGGTGTGCCGGCACCAGGAAAAAATCGCCCGGCTTAAATTGTTTCCCGGAACATTCGATCATTCCCGTCAGGCAAACCACGATGGCAAAGCGGCCGGCTTCCGCAATTTCGCGCTCTTTCGCCAAATCCCATTTGTCGATTTCAAATGATTCGTGCCTAACGAGTAGTTCGCCATCGGATTTCGAGAGCCCGGGCTCAACGTCCGTGAAATCGATGCACTGCATTGCCTCCGCGAGGTGCATCTGGCGCGCGGCCCGGCCTTTCTTGGTTCGGTCCCAGTCGTAAATGCGATACGTCGTATCGCTGTTCTCCTGGATCTCGACCAACACACTGCCGGCGCCGAGAGCGTGCATTCGGCCACTGGGCAAAAACATCGCGTCGCCGGCTTTGATCTCGAGCGCGTGGAGAGTCTGCTCGACTCGTCCCTGCTCGACGGCTTTCAGAAATGAATCGGGCGTCGTCCCTTTTTTTACCCCGGCGTAAATCCGCGCTTTCGGCGCTGCATTCGCGACATACCAAAGCTCGGTCTTCGATTCGCCACCGAGCTTCTTCGCGATCGCGCGAGGCGGGTGAACCTGGAGCGAAAGATTTTCCTGGGCGTCGAGCAGTTTGCAAAGGATCGGAAAGCGCGGCGATTCCGGAACTTTGCCGAAAATTGCCGCGCGCTGTTCGCACCAAAGCTGGTGCAGCGTTTTGCCGCGCAACGGTCCCTCATGGACCACGCTTTGCGCTTCGGGCCGATCGACGATTTCCCACGACTCGCCGATGAGCGCGGCCGAGGGCAGTCGTTTCCCATAAAGCGATTCGAGATGACGCCCACCCCAAACGCGCTCCATGAAAATCGGCTCGAACACGAGCGGCTGAGTGGTCTTCGTCTTGGTCACGCCCGCGAAATTAGCACAAGCGTTCGGCTTGTGGTTTTGTTTTCGGTGCGTCGTTTCCTAAAATACGGGCTGCCCGTTCTCGTCTGGATGATTTTCATTTTCATCGGGTCAACTGATCTGCTTTCGGCCGAACACACGTCGCGGTTCATCGGTCCGTTCCTCCGCTGGTTTGCGCCCGATGTGTCCGACGCGACCATCGCCTCGGTCCAGCTCGTCGTTCGCAAGTGCGGCCACCTTACTGAGTATGCGATCCTGGCCGCGCTGCTGTATCGCGCGTTCCGGCAGCATCGCGATCGAGTATTGGGGCTCGCTTTTCTCGCCGCTGCGCTCTACGCCGGCCTCGACGAATTTCATCAGTCATTCGTCGCGTCACGAACGGCATCGCCGTGGGACGTCGCCATCGATTGTGCTGGTGCGGTGATTGGCTTGCTCGTGTATTTGAAAATCGAAAATGCCCGCCGTCGTTCTTCCACTCGATCATCTCGGTGAGATTTGGCCGGAGAAATTCCAGGACGCGCGGGTCGGGGCGTTACTCCATCCGGCGTCGGTTTCGAGCAGACTCGAGCACGCGTCCACAATTCTGGAGCGAGGCGACGGGAAACTCTGGCGGCTGCGCGCGTTCTTCGGGCCGCAACACGGCTACCTCGGGCAAACTCAGGACAACATGATCGAATGGCAAAGCTACGAACATCCGCGGCTGGGCATTCCCATTTTTAGTCTCTACGGCGAACATCGCGAGCCGACGCCGGAAATGTTGAAGGATCTCGACGTTCTGCTGATCGATCTCCAGGACGTCGGAGCCCGTTATTACACCTTCATCTGGACGATGTTTCTTGCGATGCGCGCGTGCGAGACAGCGGGCTTGCCCGTAGTTGTCCTCGATCGACCGAACCCGATCAACGGCCTAACGACTGAAGGCCCCATGCTCGATCCGGCCTATCGGTCGTTTGTCGGCCTGCATCCGTTGCCGGTTCGTCACGGAAGAACGATCGGCGAACTGGCCGCGTTATTTCGCGAGCAAGCCTTTCCGGATTCCCTCCTCACTGTGTTGCCGATGAAAAACTGGAAACGCGAAATGTGGTTCGACGAAACCGGATTGCCGTGGGTAATGCCGTCGCCGAACATGCCGACACTGGAGACTGCGACCGTCTACCCGGGCATGTGTTTGCTGGAGGGGACAAACGTTTCGGAAGGGCGGGGGACAACGCGGCCGTTCGAGATTTTCGGCGCACCGTTCATCGATGCGGGAATTTTCGCGGGCGAACTCAATCAGCTGGGACTGCCGGGCGTTCGCTTTCGCGAAAATTGGTTTCAACCCACGTTCCAAAAATTCGCCGGCGAAATCTGTGGCGGCGCGCAATTGCATGTGACCGATCGCAATTCTTTCGCGCCGTACCGAACCGGGATCGAGATCATTCGGACCGTGCGGCGAATGTATGGCGACTCATTCCAGTGGAAGGCACCGCCCTACGAGTACGAATACGAGCGCCTGCCGATCGAGGTCTTGCTCGGCGGGCCGCTTGCGAAGTTCTTCCCCGGCTAATCTCCGCCTCTTGAACGATGGGCCTGGCTGGGCTCGAACCAGCGACCCTGCGCTTATCAAGCGCATGCTCTAACCAACTGAGCTACAGGCCCGTTTTCGGGAGGTGAGGCGGATTCTCTAAATCTGAATTCGCCAATCTGCAATCTGAAATGTCTCGCTCATTTCGTTCGCGCGCCCGCAGAAGTTCGCTACGGTAACGGACTTTCGTGAGACCTGCCGTTGCCGTTATCGCTACTCTTGCCGTTTTTTCCTGCGCATTCTTGCGCGGCGAGGAAGCCCCGGCGCCGAAATCGGTGACCGTGCCGGCGATAGACTTCAAGCATTCATCGCTGCCGAACGGCCTGGAGATTTACGCCGTGGAAGATCACTCCGCGCCGATCGTCGCGGTCCAGGTTTGGTATCACGTCGGGTCGAAGGACGATCCGGCGGGCCGGAGCGGTTTCGCCCACCTGTTTGAGCACATGATGTTTAAGGGCAACGAACACATGTCGCCCGACACGTTCGACAATCTCACTGAAAATATCGGCGGCGAGAACAACGCTTACACGGCGGACGACGTGACGGTTTACCACGAGACGGTGCCCTCGAATTATTTGAACCCGATCATCTGGGCGGAAGCGGAACGCATGTCGGCGCTCGCGCTGACCGAAGAAAATTTCAAATCGGAGCGGGACGTGGTGAAGGAGGAGTATCGTCAGCGCATTCGCGCGAATCCTTACGGCGAATTCTATCACGATATCGAAAAGAAATCGTTCGCGGTCCATCCCTACAAGCGTCCCGGTATTGGTAACATCGAGGAGCTGGATGCGTCGAAGCTTCCGGAAGTGAAAGCGTTTCACTCCACATTTTACCGGCCCGATAATGCGACGCTGGTGGTCGTCGGCGATTTTAATCCCGCCGAGCTGGATGGCTGGATAAAGAAATACTTTGGCGCGGTCTCGAAACCGTCCGCGAAGATTCCGCGCGTAACCGTGAAAGAACCGCCGCGCAAAACCGACAAGCGCGACACGACTTACAGTCCGCGCGCACCGCTGCCGGCCGTCGCGATTACCTATCTGGCGCCATCGATCCGAAGTGACGAAACGCCGGCGCTGTCGCTGGTGGGCGAAATTCTAGCCGGCGGCGATTCGTCCCGGCTTTACGAGAAGATGGTTTACGAACAACAAGTCGTGCAGAGCGTTTCTTGCGATGCCGATTTGCGCGAAGATCTCGGGCTCCTCGTTTTTCGTTTGATCCTTGCGTCCGGGAAAACCATTCCGGACGCGGAGAAATCGTTGAACAAAGAAGTCGATGACGTTTTGAGAAACGGGGTCACTGAAGCTGAGCTGGAAAAATCGAAGAACCGCTTTCTCACCGAGAAATTGGAAGAGCGCGAAACGGTGAATGGCAAAGCGAGCGCGCTGGGCCAGGCCGTCGTCGTCTATGGCGATGCGAATCGGGTTAACAGCGATCTCGGCAAGCTCCAGGCGGTGACGACCGCGCAGATCAAAGAAGTGATGAACCGCTACATCACGGGAAAGAAAAAAGTCGTCGTCGAATATCTGCCGGAGACGATGAAGCCGGGATTCGTTCCGCCACCGAGCGAGAAGAAGGAGCCAAAACCATGAACCGTGTGCTTTCGGCCGCCGGTCTTTTCATCCTGGCGACATTCTCGCGAGCGCTTGCGATTGGCGGAGTGGATGCGCCTCCGCCGGCTTCGGCGCCGCACGAAGTTACCTTTTCTCAGCCGAAAGAAACGAAGCTGCCGAATGGCTTGCGCGTTATCGTCGTCGAACGCCTGGGCCTGCCTTTGCTGGCGGCCGAAGTTCTCGTGCGCAACGGCGCAGAGGTAGATCCGAAAGATCTTGCCGGCACTGCGAGCATGACCGGTTCGCTTTTGACCAAAGGAACGGAAACGATGACCGCGCCGCAAATCGCGAGCGCGATCGAGTCGTTAGGCGGATCGATTGATTCCGGCGCGCACTGGGAAGCCAGCCGCGCGACGATCGTCGTCATGTCGGACAAGGCTGAGCCAGCGTTGAAAATCCTTTCCGATGTCGTGTTGCATCCCACTTTCAAGCAGGAGGAGATCGACCGGTTGAAGAACCAAACTCTCGATGGATTGCGCGTAGCTCTTCGCCAACCAGGCGCGCTGACGCAGTTCGTCCTGGGCCGCGCGCTGTTTGGTGACGCGCCGTACGGGCACTCGCACACCGGCACGATGGAAAGCGTCCAGGCAATCAAGCGCGACGATATCGTAAAGCTGTACCAGACTTATTACGTCCCGGAGAACGCGGCCCTGATTCTTTCCGGCAACCTGACGCTGGAGCAGGGGAGAAAGTATGCGGAGCAATTCTTTGGTGACTGGAAAGGTTCGTTGCCCGCGAAGAGCGAGCCGCCCACTGGCACCGCAAAAGAATGGAAACCGATTAACCTTGTGATCGACATGCCAGAAGCCGGACAAGCGGCGGTAACGGTAGCGCGGCCCGGAGTGAAACGGAGTTCGCCTGACTATTACGCGGGGCTGGTGGCAAATGCGGCGCTGGGCACGGGATTCGTCTCGCGATTGAACCGGGAGATCCGGATCAAACGGGGATTGAGCTATGGCGCTCGCAGTTCGCTCGAAGCGCGGCGCGACGTCGGTCCCTTCATTGCCACTGCGCAAACGAAGAATGAATCCGCCGCTGAAGTGGCGAAGCTGATGCAAATCGAACTGAAACGGCTCAGGACCGACCCGGTCCAGGGTGACGAGCTAAAATCTCGGCAAGCGGTGTTGGTTGGCTCCTATGCGCGCAGTCTTGAGACGAACGGCGGTTTCGTAGGCAAGATATCCGCGATGATCACGAACGATCTGCCGCTCGATACGCTGAACAAATTCATTCCGGCCGTGAACGCGATCACCAGCGCCGACGTCTCGGCTTTCGTTGAGAAATATTTTGAGACGCCTTTGAGCCTCATCATTGTCGGCAAAGCGGCGGATTTCGTCGAACCGCTCAAGAAAGATTTCTCGGAGGTAAAAGTGATCCCCGTTCCGGAGCTGGATCTCAACCGCGCCGAATTAACGAAGGCGAAGTAGCAAGAGCCCGCCTTCGCTTCGCTACGGCGTGGCATTTTCTCGCGACGCGAAAAAATGGAGGCAAGGGGATTCGAACCCCTGACATCCAGCTTGCAAAGCTGGCGCTCTACCAACTGAGCTATGCCCCCGCAGAAAGAATTGCCGAATTTCGATGGGCGATTTTCGATTGCAACAAAAAAGCCGGACAGCCTTAGCCGTCCGGCTTTTCGAAATGTCAGCGACTCCTGAATTGTGCGCTATCCGTCGTATCTTCTCTGAGCCTCGACTTCTTTCGTTATCGAGGTCTTAACGACATGTCTGAAATCCCGAAGGATCTCAGGGTTAGCCGTCGACCTATTCAATCACTCCGAGAGAGCAAGCTCTTCCGGGTAATGTGAATTCTCCTTAGAAAGGAGGTGATCCAGCCGCAGGTTCCCCTACGGCTACCTTGTTACGACTTCATCCCAGTTACCGCTCATAGCGTAGGCGGCTGCCCCCCATTGCTGGGTTAGCGCGCCGGCTTCGGCTACAAG
>DATILK010000343.1:0-2142 GCA_035476555.1 Chthoniobacterales bacterium
CGGAAAAACAAATCGCCGTGCAACGCTCGGTGGCGCGCGCATCAAAAGACCAGAGATAAGGCGGGAAAAGCCACGACCAACCGAGCGGCTCCCCGGCCGAGACGGTATCGACGACAACGGTTTTGCCATCGTCGCGTTTTCCTTCGAGAACGACCGCACCGGATTCAATGAGGTAGAAACCGCTGGCTGGTTCGCCTTCGCGTAAAATAATCTGGCCCGCATCGAATTCTGTCGGCGTCGCACAAAGCGCCAGGAGTTCGAGATGATGTCGAGTCATTCCCTTGAGGAAAGGATGCGTTGCGAGCCGCTGTTCGAGGTCCGGAAAACGAACAGAATGCGGTTCGCCGCGCAGTTTGTCCGCTTCACCTTCCGCGAGCCGCCAAACCTTGGAACCATCATGCAGCACTTTTGTCGGCGGCGGCCGAACGGAAATGTGAGTCGGATGGACCAGGTCGAAGTTCACAAAGCGCTGCGCTGGAAACGCGCGGAATTCCGTTTCGGCCTTCAAATAATCCAGAGCAACGGCCATGGCGATTTCGCCCGCGACTTCGATGGAATGGGAATCGCCCGGCGTGGACGCCTTGACGTGCTTATGCCGGTCGTGCGCTCTGACGGCTTTGTCTTCTACCTCAATCAGGAGATTAGCCGTGGCCTGTGGCGTGGAATGCGAGTGAGCGTTAAAAGCAAAACAGACGTGAGCGAAGAAGCAGTACGGTTGCGTGATCGCGAGCCGAGGCAGGTGGCGGGGCTGGGCCGGCGAGAAATGATGCGTCGGTTTGCAGGTCCCTTTCGATATTAAGAGCGCGTTTGCTTTCATGCCGCCAGTAAACAGCCGGCTGTGGATGGCGGCTCCACCGCCATTGTCATTTGCAGGGCAAAAATTGCGGCGACGCCATGGCGGTTGTTGGCGCGCCAACTGTTGGTCCCGCTGCGCGTTACTTCTTCAACGTCCTGACGTAGGCGACCAACGCTTTGATCTCTTCAGCGCTGAGTTTGTCGCCGAAAGCTTTCATCGTCGTCTTGCCATTTTCTTTCACGCCGTTCTTGATCGACTCTGTCGCTTTGGCGTCGGTGAACTCAGACTGCACTTTCGGGTCGGTCAGATCTTTCGCATTCAAGGTTTTTCCCATTTTGGTGTCGGCGTTGCCGCTTTTCCCGTGACACTGGGCGCAGTTGGCGTCCCAATTCGCTTTTGCATCGGCCGCGTGGAGTGAGACGGCAGAAGCCGCGAAGAGACTAATAATTAACGAGACGATTACTTTCATGGCTAATTCCTTTCAGGAGTTATTCAGGTTCCTTCTACTAGTCCCGGGGGAACGAACTTCAATTTATCCTTTGGACTGGGCCCACCGGGCGCGACTCGAAAACTGCGCCAGCGTTCGAGCGGCATCGCGGCGACGGCCATGAACGCGAGCTGGCTGATCATGAATCCAACCAGCCACGGAAACGCTTTCTGCATGAAACCGTAGGAATGAAGGCCGACGCCGAGCATGTTCACGCCGAACCAGGAGAAACTGGTAACGATGTTACCGAAGATTGCCATGATCATGAGCCCGCGTTGCCGGATGAATCCGCCCCAGCGCGCGTGCAAAATCACCGCGCACCAAAGAACGATCAGGACCGCGCCATTCTCCTTCGGGTCCCAGCCCCAGAACCGTCCCCATGATTGATCGGCCCAGATTCCACCGAGAACGGTGCCGACGAAACTGAAGAGCGTGGCGAAACAGACGACGCCGTAGGTCATGCGCGAAAGCGAATCGGCGGTTTCCTTTTTCAGCGAGCGAGTGAACACGCCGCGAATGATGTAAATCATCGCGAGCATGCCGGCCAAAAACATCGCAGAGTAACCGGTCGTGATCGCGACGACGTGAGTGGCGAGCCAGATATTGGTGTCGAGCACGGCCTGCAACATCTCGAGCGTGTCGCCGCTGCCCGCGAGATGATGCGCTATGATGAGCGTGATGAATCCGATCGCACCCGCACACGCCGCGCCGATGCCGTCGCGGAAAATTCGTTCGAGAATCAACGACACAATCACCGCGCCCCAACCAATGAAGATGGCGGACGAATAAAGATTGGTGACAGGCGGGCGTTCCTGCAGATACATGCGCGAAACGAGGCCGAAGGTGTGGAGCGCGATTG
>DATILK010000344.1:0-3159 GCA_035476555.1 Chthoniobacterales bacterium
GGCGTCGGCGGCGTGCTGCTTCATATTTTTGGGCCGAAAGGCGAAAGCAAAGGCATCATGAAAGTCGCCATGGTCGGGATTTTCTTCGTGGTCGGACTGCTCGAAATCGTTTCGATCTTGTTCCGCCCGATTTCGCTGAGCTTCCGGCTTTACGGAAACGTCTATGCCGGCGAAACGATCCTGGAATCGATGTCCACGATGGTGCCGTCGCTTTCCTGGCTGATCCCGATTCCGTTTTATTTCATGGAACTGCTCGTCGGTTTGGTGCAGGCCATGGTTTTCATGCTTTTAACCGCGGTCTTCACCCTGTTGATCGCGCAACACGAGCCGGGACATGAGGCTCACCACTAAAGATTTCGGCGGTTATGACCGTGGTTCCCGCGGAGGCCGCTGACGAAACAAAAACAAGAAAGAAAAATATGTTGTTACCACTGTTAGCAGAAATGGGCGGAAGCATTCACATCGGTTTGGCGGCGCTCGGCGCGGCCATCGGCGTCGGTCTGATCGGCATGGGCGCGGCCTCGGCGGTCGGCCGTAATCCAGGCGCGGCAACTCCGATCCTGGTGCAGGCGATTCTCGCAATCGCGTTCGCGGAAGCGATCGTGTTCTACGCGCTCTACCTCGCGCCGAAATAAGGAGCGATCATGTTCGCGATTTTCCTGGCAGCGAGCGCGCTGGATTCGGCGCGCGAAACGCTCGAGACCTTCGGCTGGAACCTCAAGCTGTTTCTGTCGCAGGTCATCAGCTTCATCATTGTGGCGTTGCTCCTGCGAAAGTTTGCTTACAAACCGATTATCGCCGTGCTGGCGCAGCGTCGACAGCAAATCGCGGACGCGCAGCTGAACGCGGAGAAGATCAAGCAGCAGCTCGCCGAAGCCGAGCAGCGCCACGCGGAGATTCTCGCGACAGCGAACGCGCAGGCGCAAAAAATGATCGACGAAGCGCGCGACAGCGCGACGCACGTCGCCGAGCGCAAGCAACAGGAAGCAATTGCGGCGGCGGAACAGATCATGGCGAAGGCGCGCGAAGCGAGCGCGATCGAACACGAGCGGACCATGACCGAATTGAAGAGGGAACTCGGTCGCCTCGTCGTCGATACGACGGCGAAAGTGACCGGCAAAGTTCTCACTTCGGAAGATCAACGAAGGCTCCAGGAAGAAGCGGCGCGCCAAATCGCGTCGTAACGATCCAGCGATGAAGATCAACAAAGAGACGCGACAACTTTCGAAGGAACTCTTGCGCGCGAGTTTCGTCGACGGCCGGCTCGAGGGCAGCCGGATTTCGTCTCTGGTCAAATCGTTGATCGAAAAAAAGCCGCGTCATTTCATCCAGGTCCTCGAAGCGTACCAGCGCCTGATCCGTCTCGAAGTGGAAAAGCGCACGGCGACAATCGAGACCGCGACCGAGCTTTCGCCGGAAGCCGGGCAGCAAATTGTCGCCAATCTCACCCGTAAATACGGCAACGATCTCACGGCGCGTTTCGTCGTGACCCCGGAGTTGCTCGGCGGAATGCGCATCCGCGTGGGCAGCGACGTTTGGGACAGCAGCGTCCGAAACCGGCTCCAGCGCCTCCAGCAACAACTTTAGTCTTTATTTATTATGAGCAGCATCCTCGAAGAAATTGAAACGCAGATCGCCGGTCTCAAGACGACGACCACGAAAGCTAACGTCGGCATTGTCCGCGAAACCGGTGACGGCGTGGCCCGCATCGAAGGACTCAGCGACGTGATGTTGAACGAGATGATCGAGTTTTCGAGCGGCGTCTTCGGCCTCGCGCTCAATCTCGAAGAAACAGAAGTGGGCGCCATTTTGCTGGGTGACACGACGAAGGTCATGGAGGGCGATGAAGCCAAGACGACGGGCAAGCTGCTCCAGGTGCCGGTGGGCAAGGGTTTGTTAGGCCGTGTCGTCAACACGCTCGGTCAGCCGCTCGACGGCAAGGGGCCGGTGAAATCCGAGGTCGCCTATCCGCTCGAAAAAATTGCGCCGGGCGTTATCAAACGGAAAAGCGTCAGCCAACCGGTCCAAACCGGAATCATGGCGATCGACGCGATGATTCCGATCGGCCGCGGCCAGCGTGAATTGATCATCGGCGATCGCGCGACGGGGAAATCGACAATCGCGCTCGACACGATCATCAGCCAGGCGCGCTTGAACAAGGCGGCGGAGGCGGGGCGGCTGAAAGATTATCGTCCGCTCTACTGCATTTACGTTGCGATCGGTCAGAAAAATTCCAACGTCGCCCGCGCTCTTGCGACTCTGGAAAAAGAAGGCGCGATGCCCTACACGACGATCATTTCGGCGCCGGCATCCGACACGGCAACGAACCAATACCTGGCGCCGTTTGCCGGCGCGGCGATGGGCGAGTGGTTCATGGATAACGGCATGGACGCGCTCATCATTTACGATGATCTCTCGAAGCACGCGGTCGCGTATCGGCAGGTCTCGCTCGTGTTGAAGCGTCCTTCCGGCCGTGAAGCGTATCCGGGCGACGTGTTCTATTTGCACTCGCGTTTGCTGGAGCGCAGCGCGCGCGTGATCGAGGAAGCCGGCGGCGGTTCGCTTACAGCGTTGCCGATTATCGAAACCCAAGCCGGCGACGTATCGGCTTACATTCCGACAAACGTCATTTCGATTACCGACGGCCAGATTTATCTCGAGACGGATCTGTTTTACCAGGGCGTGCGTCCGGCGATTTCAGTCGGTCTCTCCGTGAGCCGCGTCGGTTCCGCCGCGCAGATCAAGGGAATGAAACAGGTGGCGGGCAAGATCAAACTCGATCTCGCGCAGTTCCGCGAGCTGGCGGCCTTCGCCCAGTTCGGTTCCGATCTCGATGCTGCGACAAAAGCTCGTCTCGAACGCGGACAACGCATCGTCGAGCTCTTCAAGCAGATTCAATACAACCCGATTCCCGTTGAAGAACAGGTCGCCGTTCTTTGGGCGATGCAGAACGGTTATCTCGACGCCGTCCCGGTCGAGAAGGTGAAGCAATTCCAGAACAAGCTTCAGGAATATCTCCGCACGCGGAAGGAGAGCCTGCTCATGGCAATCGACACCAAGAAAGCCCTCGACAAGGACCTCGAAGCCGACCTCAAAGCCGCGCTCGAGGAGTTCAAGACCACCAACCCGGTTTAATCAGTAGGTAATGGCAAACACTCA
>DATILK010000345.1:0-2790 GCA_035476555.1 Chthoniobacterales bacterium
GCGAATGGGAAATTCACACTTGGCCGTCACCTCATTTTTCGCGAATGTCCCGCTGATCTTTGCCTTTGCGTCCCTGTAGTTCAACGGATAGAACGGAGGTTTCCTAAACCTTAAATGCGAGTTCGATTCTCGCCAGGGACACTTCGGAAGGTCGGAAAACGGAAAACTGATGCATAGCCGAGTCTATCTAGTTCGCCACGGCGCGACGGTGCTGACCGCCGAAGATCGGTTTGCCGGTGCGACTGAAGTCGAGCTCTCCGAGGAAGGCCGCGAACAAGTGCGTCGTCTGGCGGCTCGGCTGGCCGGCGAAAAGATTGCGGCTGTTTATGCGTCGCCGATGGGAAGGACGGTCGAGACCGCGAGTATCCTGGCGGGACCTCATAGCTTGGAAGTGCAAACCCGCGACGGCCTTCGCGAAATTTCTCATGGCCGTTGGGAACAGATGACACGCAAGGAAGTGGAAGCGGCCTTTCCCGAGGAAGCGGCGGCGTGGGAAAAAGATCCGTACACGTTTGCGCCCGTTGGCGGCGAGAGCGGCCTCGCCGTGACCGCGCGTGCTTTACCGGTCCTGATGGACATCGTGCGCAAGCACGCCGGCGATGATGTTCTGATTGTCTCCCACAAAGCGACCATCCGCCTTCTTCTTAGCTCCCTCATTGGGTTCGATCCACGCCGCTATCGGGATACGCTCGATCAAAGTCCGGCGGCATTGAACATCGTCGATTTTAAGAAGGCAGTCGGCGCCCGGCTGACGTTGTTTAACGACACGTCGCACTACTCGGCAGCTGGTCTGGCGATCCCGTCCGTGCCGACGTCCCGCCTGTCAAAGGGCTGGGGGACGCCGGAGAAATAGAGTCTTATCTTGACAGTCTAGGGAAAAGATTGAACGCTCGCTTAACCAAGACTGTCTAGGTAAGACAACATGGGAAAAGAAAAACCGGACCTGGTTTATGGGACGCTTGATATGCTGATTCTGAAGGCGCTTCAGCATGACCCCAGGCACGGGCTGGCGATCGCGGATCGGATTCAGCAGATGTCGAAGGAGATTTTGCACGTCGAGCAGGGGTCGCTTTATCCGGCGCTCTACCGGCTGGAAGCCCAGGGATGGATCAAGGCGGAGTGGGGCACTTCGGACAATAACCGGAAGGCGCGCTACTACACGCTAACGGCGGCAGGGCGGAAGCAGCTCGCGGCGGAAAAGGAACATTGGGCGCGAATCACCAAGGGGATCAATCTCGTGCTCGCCGGCGCGTAATTTTTTATGCCGCGTTTTCGCGCCTGGTTCTCCCGGTTCTTCGGGCTGTTTTCAAAGAAGCGGCGCGATGAGCAAATGACCGAAGAGCTGGAGGCGCATCTCGAGTTGTTGACGCACCGCAAGATCGCGCAAGGAATGGAGCCGGGGCCTGCCCGCACCGCTGCGTTGCGGGAATTTGGCGGCCTCGAGCAAATCAAGGAAACAGCGCGGGAACAGCGCGTCTGGCTAACGGCCGACCAATTCTGGCAGGACCTTCGCTTCGGCGCTCGGATGCTTTGGCGCAGCCCGGGATTTTCGATTCTTGCGATTCTTTGTCTAACGCTTGGAATCGGAACGAACGCCGCGGTGTTGAGTTGGATCGAAGGAATTCTGGTTCGCCCATATCCGTTGGTTGCGCATCAGGATCGCATGTTCGCGTTGAACGCGACTACCCGCGGCATGAATGGTTATACGGGACTCTCGTACCCTGAATTTCTCGATTACGAAAAAAACTCCACGCTCTTCGAGTCGTTTATCGTGGATCGCATCACGGGCACGACCTTGAGTGTAGGCGACCGCGCCGAACGTGCGTCGGGGGCAATTGTCTCAGCGAATTATTTCGATGCGCTCGGCGTCCAGCCGATTCTCGGTCGCGGGTTTAGACCAGAAGAAGGAACGGGACGCAACGCGCATCCGGTCACCGTGATCGGTTACGGGACTTGGAAGGATCGTTACGGCGGCGATCCGAACATCATCGGCAGAACGCAATATCTGAACGGCGTCCAGCACACGATCATCGGCGTCGTGCCGGAAAAATTTCACGGAACGTTTATCGGTTACTCCTTCAGCTTCTGGGTGCCGACATCGATGCAGGAGACGTTCGACACCACCGGTTACAAATTGGAAGACCGCGGCGCGCGCTGGATTGAAGGCTATGCGTTTCTCAAACCTGGCGTCACCCGTCAACAAGCTGATGCCGAGCTTCGCGCAATTTCGCAGCGGTTGGAGAAAGATTACCCGGAAACGAATCGCGGTCGTGAGCTGTCGCTTTCGCCATTGTGGAGAACGCCGTTCGATCAGGCCGGGAACATGACCTCGACGCTCGCCATCACGATGGCGGTCGTGTTTTTTGTTCTCCTGATCGCGTGCGCGAACGTAAGCAATCTTCTGCTCGCGCGCTCGCTCCTGCGCCGGCACGAGATGACGATGCGCCTTGCGCTCGGTGCCGGACGGCGCCGTTTGATCCAACAACTTTTCACGGAAGGATTGCTTCTTTCCTTCATCGCCGCCGCGGGCGGGATCGCGGTCGCCTATTGGTGTCGCAACGCGCTCGTCCTTTCGTTTCCTTCGCCCGCCGCGGGAATCGTAATCGATTTGCCAGGACAAATTGACTGGCGCGTGCTCGTCGTCAGCGCGGCAGTCTGCATTCTCGCCACGCTGGTATTTGCGTTAGTGCCGGCGATTCAGGCGAGCCATGTCGATCTTTCCGGAGCTTTAAAAACAGAAGCGGGCGGTGTGCTCAGCGGTAGCAGCCGATCACGCTTACGCTCAGGTCT
>DATILK010000346.1:0-2701 GCA_035476555.1 Chthoniobacterales bacterium
CGTGGATCGTGTTGACGCTGCGAAGCGCTTTCGCCGCGACTTCGGAATTGGGAACGCCGACGCCAAAAGTTTTCTCCATGCTCACCACCAGCTCGAGCGCGTCGATTGAATCGAGCCCGAGACCGCCGGGACCAAAGAGCGGCAAATCATCGCCGATTTGATCCGGCGTAGTTTGCAGCATCAAATTTTTCACGAGCATTTCCTTGATGCTCTGGCGCAGATCGGTTTCGGGCATGACGGTTTGTGCTGGGCGGACGCGAGTCGCGACTGTGTAGCAAGGTCTGCGCTGCGTCAAACGTTAGGTAGGGGCGGTTGACCGAAGCCGCCCGGGCGATTGAGGTCAACCGCCGCTACCTGCTAAATCCGGTCCGTCCGGTCCGGATTCGGCACGCGCGTTTCTGGTGGGGGATTTGCGGCCGGCGGCTGATTCTCGATTTGTGGAACGGTCGCGGCCGGAGTGCGTACATCCGCGGTTTTCGCGGCGTCGGTTTTCCCAGCGGAATGCAGCTCATCGGTGAACTCGTCCTTCGCTTTCTGGAATTCCTTAATGGCCGAGCCCATGCCGCGCGCCAGCTCTGGCAACTTCTTCGCGCCAAACAGCACGAGAATAATCAGCAGAAGGATGATCAGGTCGGGTCCGCCGAGATTTCCGAAGAAAGCGAGCAGGCTCATGGGGCAAAGCATCTGCCCATCTCCATAAGTTGCAAGGTATTTCATAGGCGCGGCTGGTCGTGGTATGTAAGAGCCATGGGTCGTTTTGCCCGGGAACTGCGCTCGCTTTTCGACAGGCAATACCGCCGCGCCTTTCGCAATCTGCGCCGATTGCCGCCGGTGGATTATCGTTTCGTGATCGACGCGGGCGCGAATCGCGGCGCTTTCACGGATGCCTTCCTGCGCTTGCATCAGCCGGAACGATTGGTCCTGGTCGAGGCGATTCCGGACCTTGCGTTCAAGCTCCAGGAAAAGTATTCGAGCGATCCGCGGATTTCCGTGGTTGGCGCTGCCTTGGCCGATCGCAATGGTGAAGCGCAGTTTGAAATCAATCGCTCAGAAGCATCCAGCTCGCTGCTTCCGATCGACCCGCGGAACGCGAAGTGGTTCGCACGCGACCTGAGTGTCGCCAATTCCGTGGTCGTTCCCACCCTGACGTTGCCCGCGCTTATGGAGCGAGAAAAAATGGAGCGGATTGATCTCCTCAAGCTCGATCTGCAAGGCGCCGAGCGGCTCGTCCTTACGGCTGCCGTCGAAATGCTCGATCGCGTGACGGTGATTTATACCGAGGTTTTCTTCGAGGAACTCTACGCGGGCGCCTGGCGCTTTTGGCAGACGAACGAATTCCTTTCTTCGTACGGTTTCAAGTTGTGCGGTCTCTCCAACATTGTTCACGCTGCGGATGGCGATCTTCTTCAAGCCAACGCCACTTTCCGAAAATTGTGAAAATGCGTACTCTGATTCTGGGATCGCTTTCGCTGGTGATCGCGAACAATTCCCCCGCTGCCACTCTCGCCGGCCAGGAAGTTCAACCTGGCGGAAAAATCGAAATCCACTTTCCGGTTTCGAAATATTTCCAGGAGATCGCCGCGCAGGCGGGAAACCCGCGTCCCGAAACGGGCCGGGCAGTGCTCACGTTTCCCGCCGGGTTCGATCCAGGCCGAAGTTGGCCAATTTTGATCGTCACTTCGACGAGCGATTTCAATCGCACCAGCGCGATGGACGCTGACTGGTATCGCGCTCCAGCGACCGCGGAAGGATGGATTGTTCTCGGATCAGACGCGACAATCGCGCCGCGAATCGATTCGACGCAATGGCGGCTCGGCCTGCTCGGCGCCGCGCTCGAAGCAGTCCGAAAAGAGTGGCCGCAATCCGCCAGATGGCCGGTGGCGTTCGCCGGTTTTTCCGGCGGATCAAAACGGAGCGGCGTTCTCGGCGCGATGCTCGCCAAAAGCGGTTCGGTTCGCGTGTGCGGATTTTTCCTGAGCGGCATCAACGAAGATCGTCTCGGCGAAGCGTACAGAACTTATCATCCCGGCGCCGGGTTACTGGAAGTCCCGGTTTGGTTGAGCAGCGGTTCGAGCGATCCAATCGCAACGCCGCAGGCGCATAATCTCGTGAGAGCTTCGCTCGAGCGGACTGGTTTCAAACGCGTGCGCCTCGAACAATTCGGCGGCGGCCACCAGTTGAAAATGTCGGAAGTGCGCCGCGCGCTGCAATGGTTCCGGCAGCTGGGCCGGTTCTAGAATCGATGCCGCGTCATTCTTCGCCGTCGAAATAGTCCAGCTCTTCTCCCCGCATCAACCGGCGCTCGGGCGACCGGACGAGCCACTTCTTGCTGTCGGGATAATAAGAGGATTCGCCGATTGGATTATCGGCGATCAGAAACATCACTAGATCCTCGTCGCCGTCATTCTTGAACGTGTGCGGTTCTTCCGGCTGAAAAATAAACGCGTCGCCGCTTTCAATCGCCGTCGTTCCATCCTTGTGCCTGACGGTCCCGCGACCCGACAGCACGTAGTAAAATTCCCACTGCGCACTGTGAGAGTGATAAGGATAGGGAATCTTGCCGGGCGGAATTCGCGCAATCTCAACATCGAACGGATGGCGTTCTTTGAGATCAGTCGAAGCGGGCTTCCGTCCCAGCGCGATCGAAATATCCTTCCCGGCGCCGCCAAATTTTCCCGTTGGCGACGACCAGGTTTCCTCA
>DATILK010000347.1:0-1662 GCA_035476555.1 Chthoniobacterales bacterium
GTCGAGAGCACGCCGGCTTCATCGATTTTGTCCTCGTCCGAATAGATCAGGCCCGCTTCCGGATGGCGTGATATCTCCAGGGCTACTTCGGCGAGCGCGTCCGCGGTGAAAGCGTCATCCTGGTCGAGCAACGCGCACCAATCGCCGGTGGCGAGCTTCAGCGCCGAGTTCGAGCACGCCGAGATGTGGCCGTTGCGCTCGCGAAACGTCAGTTTTATCCGCGCGTCATTCGCCGCGACGCTTTCCAGGAATGGCCGGACGTTCGAATCCGTCGACGCGTCATCCGCGATGCACAGATCCCAACGTTCGTAGATTTGCTGTCGAACAGAATCGATCGCGGCCTCGAGAAATTTCAGATCGGGATTGTAAACCGGCAGGATGATTGAGATGTGCGGGTGTCGCCGAAGCCCGCGCAGCTCGCGCCGCAACGCAGCCCGCGTCGTGGATGTAAGCGTGTCGAACCGCGCGACCCAGTCCTGGTAATCGTCCACGCGCAATTTTTTCTGATGTGCGAGCCGCAGCAAAAGTTCGGCGAACCGCGCAGAGAACCGATCGAGCGTGAAGTGGCGGTCGAATGTTCGCGCGCCAGCCGTCTTTAATTGCTCGACCATGGCAGGATTGTTGGCGCAGCTGGCGAGCGACTCCGCCAGCGCCGCCGGATTTTCCTTCTCGACGACCAAACTGTTCATGCTGTCGCGCAGCCATTCACTCACGCCGCCGACCTCGGTACTGACCACGGCCTTGCCTAGCCCCATTGCTTCCAAGATTGCGATCGGCATCGTCTCATCGCGCGACGGAAGAACGAGCACGTCGGTTTCGTTGAGGAGACGAAGCGCATCGGAATGATCAAGCGCATCGATCAATTCCACCTCGGGAAATCCGGCGACTGCACCTTGCAGCTCGAAATAGAATTGCTCGTCGAGAACGCGGCCCGCCATTTTGAATCGACAACGCGCGCGCGTCGCGGCGTCCAATTTTCCAATCGCTTCCGCTAAAATGTCCTGCCCTTTCCGCGGCTCGAACGATCCGAGCGTCAAGAAACGCATCTGCACCGCCGGCTCGGAAGAAATATTTGTCGGGCGTGGAATTCCGTAAGGCACGATTTCGATCGGCGCTTCGGTCAGCCCCTGGTAAATCCGCGCGGTTTGCTGCGTCGGCGTGACAAGCAGATCGGCCATCGTCAACGCCGAAGCCATTTCCGGGATCGCGCGGATCAGCCGGACCGCCACCAATGTTTCGTGCAAATACCAGAGCGCAGGCTTGGCTTCGAGGTGCGCAGCGCGGATCGCCGGCCAGCTCGCAATTGTGTTCGCCACGACCACGTCGAATTCCTGGCAACGCTCGCGCAGCCAAGTGTGATCGAGATCCGTCAACAGCGTCGGCTCAACGACCGTCGGCACGCCGCGCGCCGCGAGCATTTCCGAAATCGGGCCGTGATCGGGTGTCGCGATCAGAATATCCCAGCCGCGTTCCTGCAACCAACCCGCCAGATGCACGAGCTGAATCGGCGCACCGCTTAACGTTGTCTCGTGCGAGACAAACAGGACACGCGGTCGATCCGTCGCTCCGTTGTCCTGGATCGCCACGGTTACACAGCCGCAGCGATCGCGCCGCGGATCAGCTCCGAAAATTCCGCACCAAAACGTTCCATCGTGAAATTTC
>DATILK010000348.1:0-12324 GCA_035476555.1 Chthoniobacterales bacterium
TCGGCGACGCCCCAATTCCCGTTGGAATGTCCGATGGCGACTTCGATCTGCTACTGGAAACGTTACAGCTTTGGAAAAAGAAGATCGTTCGGCCTGCATATCAACCGCCAAACCCCGCTAAAGAGATGATGTTTCCGCGTAAGGCGATCTGGAAAAACAAAGACCACGACATGCCCGTTGTGATTACCGACCTCGCCGGAGAAAAAGACGGCGAGAAATATTATCAATCCTCGACCGGGACCGGAATTCAAGCCTCCGAATTGGTTTTCGACCCTGAAGAGCGCAAGCAAGACAATATCGGTCGATTTGGCGAACGGCCGTGAACCTCTCAAAAAAATCTGAACTCAGGGAATGTCCGAAAGGGCCGTTCCTTGACTTAGAAGCGTGGCAGAGTTGGTCGATTGCACCCGTTTGAAAACCGGGCAAACCGTAAGGTTTCGTGGGTTCGAATCCCACTGCTCGGTTTCAAATTAGGACACTACCGGGGGCCGCCATAGGTTGACACTCCTGCCCCCCTTTGTACTATCCTCGCTCTTATGCGATTCCCGCTGGCGCTTACCTCCAAGATCGCCGCTTACATCATTACCAATAAACTGCGTCGGACGCCGAAGTTCGCGACGGTCCTGCAGCTCGAGCCATTGCATACGTGCAATTTAACCTGCACGGGGTGTGGCCGGATCCGGGAGTATTCCACATCGCTCAAGGACATTCTGCCGCTGGAAGATTGCCTTGGCGCCGCGCGGGAGTGCAACGCGCCCATGGTCTCGATCTGCGGTGGCGAACCCCTTATCTACCCGCAAATCGAAGCGCTCATCGGCGGCCTCCTCGAGCAGAAACGGATCGTTTACGTCTGCACCAACGCGATGTTCATGCGCAAAAAGATGCGCGAATGGATGGCGGCGGAGTTGCGGAAAGCGAATGCAGGACACCGGAAAGTTTTGGAAGAGAAGCTAACTCAACTGGTGAAGGCCGGATTGGTTTCAGAAAAGGACGCTGAAGTTGTGCGTCAGGGTCCGAAAGATTCGGCGAAGCCGACGATCGCGCCGAGCCGCTGGATGTATTGGAACGTGCACCTCGACGGACTCGAGCGGACGCACGATCTGATTGTGGAACGCGAAGGCGTTTTCAAGGAATGCATTCTCGCGATTCGCATGGCGAAGATCCTCGGTTACCAGGTCGCGACGAACACGACGGTTTACAAAGAGACCGACATGGAAGAGCTCGAGCAACTCTTCGATTTTCTATCTGATCTCGGCGTCGACGGTCACACCATCACGCCGGGCTACGAATACGACGCGGCCAAGCGGGACATGATTAGCCGGCTGAACTTGCAGCCCGAGAATTTCTTCCTCACTCGCAGCGCGACCGTGAAAAAGTTCGCGAAGATGGACGAGTGGATGAACCGTTACACGTTTTTCGGGACGCCGGTTTATTTTGAGTTTCTCGCCGGGAAGCGCGATCTGACTTGCTCGGCCTGGGCAATTCCGACTCGCAATATTAGCGGCTGGAAAGCGCCCTGTTACTTCATGACGGACGCGGCAGGGACAAACGGCACCGGCCATTACAAAACCTACGCGGAGCTGCTCGCAAATGTGGACTGGAACAAGTACGGCGTCGTTGACGGCGTGGCGAAAGATCCGCGCTGCGAAAACTGCATGACGCATTGCGGCTATGAGCCGACGGCCAGTCTCGGTCTGAATGCTAAGCCCGGCGACACGTGGAAGACCGTGAAATTCAATTTCGGTGCCCGGCCAAAACCAACCGGACGCGGCAACGAAATCGCGGCCTACAACGGCGTGACCTCCGGTAACGGGCATTTGACGGGAAAGCGCGCCGAAGTCGCCGCCAAAGCTTCGTAGTCTGATGGCGCCTCCGGTTGCCAACCTCATCCCGTTGCCGAGCGTTGCCCCGAACGCGAGCGACGCTTATCCGCACGACGATCCCGAGATCGCAAGCGCCATCGCGCGCGCGCAGGAAAATCTTTTGCGCCAGCAGCAGCCCGATGGTCACTGGTGCGGCGAGCTGATCGTCGATAGCACGCTGTGCTCCGATTACGTCCTCTTCATGCATTGGCTCGGCGAAGTGGACGACGCGCTGCAGCAACGTTGCGTGCGCCACATTTTGAAACGCCAGCTTCCCGACGGCGGCTGGAATATTTATTACGGCGGCCCGAGCGAAGTGAACGCGTCGGTGAAAGCGTACTTCGCGCTGAAGCTCGCGGGGCACTCAGCGGATCTGCCCTTCATGCACGAAGCGCGCGCCAACATTCTTCGGCTCGGCGGCATTCCGAAGATGAATACCTTCAGCAAGCTTTACCTCGCGTTGCTCGGCCAATTCCCCTGGCATTATCTGCCGTCGATCCCGGTGGAAATGATCCTCTTCCCGGATTGGGCGTTTTTTAACATCTACAAAATGTCGTCCTGGAGCCGGGCGATGCTGATCCCGCTCGCGATCATCAATCATTTTAAACCGACGCGAGAGCTGCCGGGAATGAAACAGCTCCACGAGCTCTATCCGCTCGGCACCGAGCACAAGGATTTCACGTTGGAGCGGGATCCGCGATTTTTCGCCTGGCGAAATCTATTTCTCCGGGCCGACCACGCGCTGAAAATTATCTCGAAGCTCGGCTGGCGCCCGATGCGCAAACGCGCGCTCGAAGAGGCGGAGCGCTGGATGCTGGAACGAATCGGCGAGGGGAGCGATGGACTCGCCGCGGTTTTCCCGGCAATGCTCAATGCGCTGATTGCCTTGCGCGCGCTCGGTTATTCGAAAGATCATCCGTCCTACCACAAAGCGGCGAAAGATTTCGCCGGTCTCTTCGTCGATGACCCCGAAGATTTTCGGATTCAGCCATGCCTGTCGCCGGTTTGGGATACGGCCATCAACGTGATCGCGCTCGGCGAATCCGGTTTGCCCGCCGAACATCCGGCCCTGAAAAAAGCCGCGGACTGGCTCGTGGAAAAAGAAGTTCGGGTTCGCGGCGATTGGACGCTGAACAATCCGCATCCGGAAGCCAGTGGCTGGGCCTTCGAATACAACAACGTTTATTATCCGGACACCGACGACACCGCGATGGTCCTGATGGGCCTCCGGCTCGCCAAGCCTAACGACCAATCCGCGCTCGACGAGCTCTTCAAGCGCGCGATCGGCTGGCAGCTCAGCTTTCAATGTGAGGATGGCGGCTGGGCCGCGTTCGACAAGGACGTCACCAAACACTGGCTCGAAGACATGCCCTTCGCGGATCACAACGCGATCCTCGACCCGACCTGCAGCGATCTCACGGCGCGCACCCTCGAGCTTTTCGGCTACATCAATTTCGACCCGAAAAAGCGCTCGGTCCGGGACGCCATCCGTTACCTGATCGATACGCAGGACGACGACGGCTCGTGGTACGGACGTTGGGGCGTGAATTATATTTACGGAACATGGCAGGTGCTCCGAGGCCTGCGCGCCATCGGCGAAAACATGACGCAGGATTGGATTCTGCGCGGACGCGATTGGCTGGAGAGCTGCCAGAATGCCGACGGCGGCTGGGGCGAAACCTGCGCCTCCTACGACGATCCGACAACGAAAGGCTGCGGCACCAGCACCGCTTCGCAGACCTCGTGGGCGATCATGGGCATTTGCGCCTGCGGCGATCTCGATCGGCCCAGTGTGCAACGCGGCCTGCGTTATTTGCTTTCGACGCAAAGGCCGGACGGCGCCTGGAACGAGCCGCAAATTACCGGCACCGGTTTTCCGCGCGTGTTCTATCTGAAGTACGACATGTACCGGCAAAATTTCCCGCTGCTCGCACTCGCGACCTACGTGAATTATCGGACCGGCCTCTGCCATTATCCGAGTTTCTATCGCTGCTCCTAATCATCTTCACGCATTTCGATTCGAAAGCGTCGACGAGATTGATGACGAAGTGGCCGGATGGTTTGGCGAAGCGTATCGCGTCGGCGAGCAGCACCATCTTGCTTCCCGTCGCGGCGCACAAAAATCTGGGTAGCGCGCGCGTCTCGCGCGTTGGTTTTGGCGTCTCGCCAAAACAGGCTTCCGGAAAGTTCGCGATGGCGAGACGCCGTCGCCCGCACGCGAGACGCGTGCGCTACCCAACCCATTGACGTTGAGCGTTCCCGGCGAGACAGTTCGTATTATGGCTTACGAATTACCTAAATTGCCCTACGCCTACGACGCGCTCGAGCCGCACATCGACGCGCGCACGATGGAAATTCATCACACCAAGCACCACCAGGCCTACATCACGAATGTTAACAACGCGCTGAAAGACAAACCCGATCTCGCGAACAAATCCGTCGAGGATTTGATCAAGGATCTCAACGCCGTGCCGGAAGACATTCGCACCGCCGTGCGCAACAATGGCGGCGGCCACGCGAACCATTCGTTCTTCTGGAAAATCATGGGACCGAATGCCGGTGGCGCACCCTCAGGAAAACTCGGCGACGACATCACGTCCGTTTTCGGCAGCTTCGACGCGTTCAAGGAGAAATTTGCCGACGCCGGAGTGAAACGTTTCGGGAGCGGCTGGGCCTGGCTGATCAAGAACAAGAGCGGAAAGCTCGAAGTGACTTCGACGCCGAATCAGGACAGCCCGTTGATGGACGGTAACACGCCGCTCCTCGGCCTGGACGTCTGGGAGCACGCTTACTATCTCAACTACCAGAATCGGCGGCCTGATTACATCAAGGCCTGGTGGAACGTGGTGAACTGGGACGCGGTCGCGAAGAATTACTAGTTGGCGTACGTAAACGACAACTATCTCAAGCTTCAGGCCGGCTATCTCTTCCCGGAGATCGCCCGGCGGGTTCGCGAATTTTGCGACGCGAACCCGAAAGCGGCCGAGCGTTTGATCCGTTGCGGGATCGGCGACGTGACCGAGCCGTTGCCGCGCGTCGTCGTCGATGCCATGCACGGCGCGGTCGAGGAACTCGGCCATCGCGAAACGTTTCGCGGTTATCCGCCGTACGAAGGTTACGAATTTCTGCGCGAAAAGATCGCCCAATACGATTTTCGCGACCGCGGCATCGAGATCGCCGCCGACGAGATTTTTGTCTCGGACGGTTCCAAACCTGATTGCGGATTCATTCTCGACATTCTCGGCGATCAGAACCGGATTGCGATTACCGACCCGGTGTATCCGGTTTACGTCGACACGAACGTCATGGCGGGCCACACCGGCCGAGCCCAGAGTGATGGCCGTTACGAGGGAATTCTTTATCTGCCTGGCACTCCGCAAAACGGTTTCGTCCCGGATCCGCCTAACGAACACGCCGATCTGGTTTATTTGTGTTCGCCCAACAATCCGACCGGCGCCGTCGTCAATCGCACGCAATTAACAGCCTGGGTTAATTATGCCCGCGAGCACCAGGCGCTGATTCTCTTCGATGCCGCCTACGAAGCGTACATCTCCGATCCGCAGATCCCGCGCTCGATTTTTGAAATTCCCGGGGCGCGCGAATGCGCCGTAGAGTTTCGCAGTTTCTCGAAGAACGGCGGATTCACTGGGGTGCGTTGCGGTTTCACGGTAATGCCGAAGTCCGTGCAAGGGCAGACGCGCGATGGTGGGTTGGCCCATTTGCACCCGCTGTGGCAGCGTCGCTGGAGCACCAAATCGAACAGCGTCAGCTATCCCGTGCAGCGGGGGGCTGAGGCGATCTATACAGATGAAGGCCAGAAACAGGTCCGGCAGCTGATCGATCATTACATGGGAAATGCGCGGTTGCTGCGCGAGGCGGTCGAAGGCGTCGGTCTTCGCGTCTGGGGCGGTGTGAACGCGCCTTACCTTTGGGTGGAGACGCCGAACGGCCTAACGAGTTGGCAAATGTTCGATCGGATGCTGAATGAACTCAATGTCGTGATCACGCCAGGCAGTGGCTTCGGCGCGTGCGGCGAAGGATTTTTTAGGATCTCCGCTTTTAACAGTCGCGAAAATGCCGAGGAAGTTGGGCGACGGCTTGCTGAATTGTAGCCGCTTCGCTATGCGAAGCGCAGCGGGATCCAACGTCGATCTCACGTCGCCCACAGGGCGACGGCTACAGTTGCTTGTCCCAACGCCGCAGCCCGCGTAAATTTCGCGCTTCGGACCGAGAACCATGGCCGTCACCACGAAAAATCTTCCGCAGCTTTACCGCTTTTGTTTCCTGATGACGGGAGACGCGGCGAAAGCGCAGACTGCGTTTCAGGACACCGTGCGCGATGCGGCCACGCGCACCGATGCGGACGAACCACCGCCGGATCGACTCTGGTTTTTCCGGGAGGCGCGCGAGCGTTGCATCGCGGTGACGGAAGAGGGGATTCAGGCGGAGCCGGGATTGCTGGAAGAAGCGGAAATTTCACCGGACGCGGCTGCGCAGATCGCAACGCTCACGCCCGAACAACTCGCCGTTTGGATTTCAGCCGCGCCGGAGCCGCAACGCAGCGCGATGGCGCTTTTTTATCTCGATGAATTCACGTTGCCGGAATTGCTTTCGCTTCTGGACATGAAGGCCGGCGAATTGTCCGACCTGGTTTGCAGCGGCCGCCGCCAATTTCAGTCGTGGCTCGATTCAACGACCGCCTATTATGGAGGAGAAGCGCATCATGCCGGATAAATCCGAGCTGCTCCTCGGTTGCGCGCCGATCACGGAAAGGCCGGGCATGGATCGCGCGATGCGGGTCGCGATCAATCAGGTCCGGCACAGCAAGAAAGCCGCGACGTTCGGCCATCAACAGGCGTTCGATAAGGCGCTCGCGAAGCTCGTTCGCAACATTCCCGTCGACGAGCAGCTGGCCGAGTGGTTCGTAAAAGAGAACCTGGTTCCGGTCGTTAGGCGCGGCTGGAAAAAAATCGTTCGCAACCCGGTCATGATCGCGATCGGCATCGCGTTGCTCGTGATCGGCGGCGTGACCGCGTATCGGGTTTACGAAAAACTCCACGATTTTCCCGGAGCTGACAAGGCGCGGCGGCTCTTGAGCGTTGCGGCGTCGAACCGCTCGGTTTTGCTCGATCCGTTGCAGACCGACGCCGGCGCGTTAAGCGACCTCTTTTTCATGAAGCACCACTTGGAGCATTACGATGTGCCCACGGAGTTCGCCCAATTCAAGACGCTAGGCTCGCGCGTTTTCGACGACGACGAAGTTCGGCGTGTCGCCCAGATTTGGGTGAAGGAAAAGCGGATGCAGTTTTTCCTGTTTCCCGCCGAGCCCGACAAGGAAGGGAAGATCAACGATTTTTCCGACTGGCGTTTCGTGGAACTCGAAGGCTGGACTGGCGCTGTGACGCAGCGCAACGGCGTTTGTTTCATGGCGGTGATCCGCGGCGGCGAGAAAGATCTCCGCGCTTACCTCGAGAAGAAAAATGCTTAGCCAGCGCGCGCGCCCACGTCGTTGACATCACGAGCGACTGGCATTCAGTTTGTCGCCTTCAACGCCAGGGTAGCTCAGCGGTAGAGCAGGGGACTCATAAGCCCTTGGTCGGGAGTTCGATTCTCCCCCCTGGCACTTCTGTCGCCGAGCAACAACGTGAACGAAAAATATCTCGAGGACCTTCGCGTCGGGGATCGTTTCGGCTCGGACACGATCGAAGTCACGAAGGAAAGTATTTTCGAATTCGCGCGGCAATTCGATCCGCAACCGTTTCATCTCGATGACGCTGCGGCCCGGGCCAGCATCTTCAAAGAGCTCACGACGAGCGGATGGCACACGGCAGCCATGAGCATGCGGCTCTTCGTGACTGGCGAATTCAAACCGGTCGGCGGCTCGATTGGTTTGGCCGTGGACGAACTTCGCTGGCCGCAGCCCGTTCGGCCCGGGGATATCCTGAAACTCGAAACGGAAATTCTCGATGTGCGCCAATCGCGTTCGAAACCGGACCGCGGAATCATTCGCATTCGCAACGTGACCACGAATCAGCGCGGGGAAATCGTCCAGACGTTCCTGGCGTTTGTCATGATCCGCCGTCGTCCGGCGTCGCTCCAATCGCTCTGATTACGCAACTGCTTCTTCGGCGAGTTTCTTGCAACCGACCAGATCGAGTTTGCCCGAAGCGAGAGCGGGAACGGCGTCGATCCGCCGAATCGTTCGTGGAATCCAGAGATTTGGAACGCCCGCGCCGGAGAGGGAAGCGCGCAACGCCGGCTGATCGATATCGATCGTGGTGAGCAACACCAGCGCCTCGCCCTTCGTCGCGTCGGGCACACCCATGACCGCGATGATGCGCTCGCCCTGTTCCTCGATGTTGAGCGCACGCAGGATTTTTTGTTCGATGGTTTCATGCGGCACCATCTCGCCGCCGATCTTCGAGAACCGGGACAACCGTCCTTCGATGTAAAGAAAACCGTCCTCATCGAAGCGGCCGATATCGCCTGTCTTGAACCAGCCATTTCTCAGGACGTCGGCGTTTTGTTCCGGAGCGTTGAGGTAGCCTTCGAAAATATTTGGGCCGCGCAGCCAAAGCATTCCTCGCTCGAGAAGCGAAAGTCTCGTGTCCGTGTCCGGGTCGCGAATTTCCGCGGCGATTCCCGTGAGCATTTTGCCGGTAGAGCCCGGCCGATTCGAAGGTTGGGTTTGTCCCGGCGCTTCCGGAAGATTCACACTGACCACCGGGGAAGTTTCGGTAAGGCCGTACCCTTCGTAAACGTGTTTGCCGAAACGCGCCTCGACGGCTTTGCCTAAATCGACCGGCAATTTTTCCGCGCCCGCGACGAGCAAACGCAAACTGCGCAGTTGCTCCGGTTCGGCTTTCCGCAAATAGGCGCGGAGAAATGTCGGCGTCGCGAGCATGACGGTCACCTGATGTTTCTGGATCAGCTCCGCGATTTTTTTGGCCTCGAGCGGGTTGGGGTAGGTGAGCGCACGGACGCTTTCGAAGAGCGGATAGAAGAGCGTGACCGTGCAACCGAAGCTGTGAAAGAACGGAAGCGACGCGAGTAGCAGATCGGTTTTCCTGGCATCGAGCGCGACGGCGAACTGCGCGACGTTGCTCAAGATATTGCGATGACTGAGGACGACGCCCTTCGGTTTTCCCGAGCTTCCACTGGTGAAAAGGAGGATCGCTTCTTCGTGGTCGCCCACGCTGGGTAGTTTCAACATTCCTGCGAGAATGCCCCTCGGGACAAAAAGCGCGGCGATCCACCAGAGGAGAATTTTCATTTTCATCGGCGGCAGCGCCTCGTCGAGATGGATCACGTTCGCCGTCCAGGGAAAACCCTCGAGGCGTTGGGCCATCGCGTGCGCGGTGATCGTGGTGCGTAAGCCGGCTTGCTCGGTCGCGGATTCGATGGCCTCGCGCAAACTGGTGAAGTTGAGATTCACCGGAATCTTGCCGGCCAGGATCACGGCAAGGTTTGCGACCAGGCCGCCTTTGCCGGGCGGCAGGACGACGCCGATTCGTTTCTCTTCCGGATAGCTCTTTTGTAAATGGCGCGCCAACGTCATCGCGACGCCGAGCACTTTTCCGCGCACCAATTTGCTCCCGTCCATTCCATCGACGAGCCCGGTCCGAAAGCGGTGACGCTTCAGTCCACGCAAGGCCGCGCGGCCGATGTGCCCGCGGAACGCAGGCCGCTGGCTATAACAAAATTCGCCGAGCTTCAGGAGTTGCTCGCGCACCATTGGGATATCCGCCTCTTCGGCGGAGAGCGGCTGGCCGAACGCGACCGTGACCCGGTACGGAAATGCCTTTGGCAATTTCGTAAAGAAGCGTCCGCCTTCGAACGAAAAGATCGAGCCCCAGAGTTGATCGAGCCAGACCGGGACAACCGGCGCTTCCGCTTCCCGCGCGATGATTTCGTAACCGCGCCGTAATCGCAGCAGCGACCCGATGCGGGTCAGTTCGCCTTCCGGAAACAGGCAGACGATTTCCCCGGCGCGGATCCGGGCGATCGCCTCGCGCATTCCATCCTTCGCTTTCCGTCCGGTGATCGGGATGCAACTGACGGCGCGCAGGACCGGATTCAGGATCGGGTTTCGGTAAACGCCGGCATCGATGATGAAACGAATGGGCCGCGGGCAGGCCAGGGAGAGAACGATCGAGTCGATCCAGGTGATGTGATTTGGCAGGAGAAGGAAACCGCCCTGCGGTAGCGTGTCCCTCCCGGTGACCTTGACGCGATAAATCAAACGCGCGAACGCCAGGCCAAAAAACCGCAGGAGTTTTTCTGAGCCGGAAAGCTTAGCCACCTTTATGGTTTACAAGGAGGGCCCAGTTCCGTGCAATCGGCAATTCAATGACGACGAGCGATTCCCCTGCAAAATCGAGCGCGCGTTTCGCGCTTGGCCTGCTCCTTGCGATTAATCTTTTCAATTACATTGACCGTTTCGTTCTGGCTGCGGTCGAACCGAATATCCGCGCGGCGTTCTTCGCCGCAAACGATCCCAACGCGATGCTGCGCACCGGTACGCTGGCGCCGGCGTTTCTCTTCACCTACATGATTGCGGCGCCGATCCTCGGTTTTCTCGCCGATCGATTCTCGCGTTGGCTCATCGTTGGTGTCTGCGTGATTCTCTGGAGTTTCGCCACCGCGGCTTCCGGCTTCGCGGCGACGTTTGTCGCGCTCTTCATCACGCGAATTTTCGTCGGCATCGGCGAAGGCGGCTACGGACCGGCCGCGCCGACGATTCTGTCCGACTATTTCCCGCTCCAGATGCGCGGACGGATTATGGCGATCTTTTGCGGCGCCATCCCGGTCGGCAGCGCGCTCGGCTACGTTCTCGGCGGCATCATTAATCATCAGCTCGGATGGCGCGCCGCGTTTTATCTGGTCGCGATTCCCGGGATGATTCTTGGGCTCGCCGCTTTCTGGCAAAAAGATCCGCGGCCGCGAGCTCAACCGGGAATGGTAAACAAGCCCGGCGCTCGCAAGGAAGATTACTTCGCGCTGCTCCGAAACCGTTCCTTCGTGATCAACTGTCTGGCGCAAACGGCGATGACGTTCGCGCTCGGCGGACTCGCCTTCTGGATGTCGGCCTACCTGATTTTTCGAAAACAATCGCCGGAACTCGCTACGCCGATTTTTGGCGGGATCACGGTGGTGGCCGGATTGCTCTCCACTCTGCTCGGCGGGTTCCTCGCCGACCGACTCCAAAAACGCTTCAGCGGTTCTTACTTTCTGGTTTCCGGTTTGGGAATGCTTCTGGCGTTCCCGCTTTGCATCGCCATGCTCTACGCGCCGTTTCCGCTCGCCTGGGTGTTTTTGTTTGGCTCGGTGTTTTTTGTTTTCCTGAACACCGGACCGTCAAATGCCGCTCTGGCCAATGTCGTCGCTCCAAGAGTTCGCGCGACGGCGTTTGCCGTAAACATCCTGATCATCCACTTGTTAGGCGACGCGCTCTCGCCGCCGTTGCTCGGCGCCGTTGCCGGGCATTACGACATGACGATGGCGTTTCTCGTCGTCTCGGCTGCGATGCTGGTCTCGGGAGTCATCTGGCTGTTGGGAATGAAATACATCGCCGCAGATACAGCGGTTATCGACAGCCCAACGTTTGCCTAAAACAAAACAGCCGGAGCGCTCGTGCTCTCCGTAGCGGACTCGCTCTTCGGTGACTTTTCAGTCTTGGTTTCGGATTTCTTCGAGCTCGAGATTCGCGGCAGCGAAAAACCTTGGCCTAACGAGCGAGATGGGGGCGGGAATGAGAGAGGCGGGGGCGGGAATCGAACCCGCGAATAGAGGTTTTGCAGACCCCGACCTTACCACTTGGCTACCCCGCCATTCTAAAAGCGAACCGGAGACTAGGAGCGTGGAATGTCTCTGTCAACGCAGCGGACCAATCTGCTAATTCGGCGTTGGACGTTGGGCGTTGGGCGTTGGACGTTTCCCCCTTTCCCGTATGGCATCGCAGTCATCCGAACTTTTTCGCCGCGCCCTGACCCGCATTCCCGGCGGCGTGAATTCGCCGGTCCGCGCGTTTCGCGGTCTGGGCCGCGAGCCTTTCTTTGTCGAACGCGCAGCCGGCTCGAAAATCTGGGACGTCGATGGCAACGAATACATCGATTACGTCGGCACCTGGGGCCCGGCCATTCTTGGCCACGCGCCCACTGTCGTGATCGATGCCGTCCGTTTCGCGGCCGAACGCGGGGTGAGCTTTGGCATTCCAAATCCCTACGAGGTGGAAATGGCGGAGCTGATTTGCCGCTGGGTTCCCTCGATTGAAAAAGTCCGCATGGTTAACAGCGGCACCGAAGCGACGATGTCGTGTCTGCGTCTCGCGCGGGGCTTTACCGGCCGCGACAAGATCATCAAGTTCGAAGGCTGCTACCACGGGCACGTCGATGCAATGCTGGTGCGAGCCGGATCGGGCGCGGCGACACTGGGACTTCCGGACTCACCGGGAGTGACCTCC
>DATILK010000349.1:0-5112 GCA_035476555.1 Chthoniobacterales bacterium
CGCCGTCCATCACCGGCAAAAAGAAATCCAGAATGACGAGGCTGATCAGTTTTCCGATTTGCTGGTAAATCTTTAGCGCTTCGAAACCATCGCGCGCGAGAATGACCCGATAGCCTTCATCTGTCAGCATCGCCGCCGCCAGCTCGGCGATTTCCGTTTCGTCGTCGACCAGCAAAATCAAATCGCGGTTGCCTTTCGGATTTAGGACCGTGATTTCCGGTGGAATCGCCGAGGACGATGACTTCGTCGCCGTTTTTTTGTTTTCGACGTTACCAGACTTAGTTCGGCCGGCGCCTGCCGCTTTCGGCGCCGCTTCATTCGGATCGCGGACAACTTTGAATTCCGGCGGCCGCGTCGGATCCGGCCCGGTTTTGGATTTCGCCGCGCTTCGCTCGAGAATCCGAGAAGTGACGTGGTCGAAGAGTTCCTGCGCCGTCTTGGACGCGAGCTCGACCCGTTCGCCGAGCATCTCGATGTAGTTATATTCGCCCTTATGCTGCCGCGCCAGATCCGCGTAGCGCGCGATTTGTTGCAGCATCGAATTGAGTTCCGTCGAAGCGGTCGCGATCCACTTCAAATCGTCGTGATCGAGCATAAGGGGAAACGTTGGTCAGGTTTCGTCCCGATCGCTCCGGCAGGCCCAGAAAACTCCGCCGAAGACGGCGAAAACAGCGATCGCGAAAGAACCAATTGTGAACATGGAAAAGAGTCGATTAGGTCAGCACGGTTCATGCCTCTAGCGAGGCGTCCCGTCAATCGGAATCGCTCGCAAGTTTAGCGGCGACGTGGAAGGTCAGGGCGTGACTTTTCGCAATGGATTCTACGCCGGGCTCGTGGTCGCGGTGATCTGGGGAATTTATCTTTTCCGGCTTTGGCAGCCGCAACGCCAGATCGAGCTCCACAATGTTCATCTCCTCGAGCAAATCGAGAGACATAACTGGAAAATCGTCGGCGAATTCATCGGGGACACGTATCAGGACCGCTGGGGCAACGACCGGAGGTTGTTGCTCGAACGGCTGCCGCAGATCTTCCGCGCACTAGGCAACGCTCGAATCGACGCAAACTCGATCGCGATTCGGCGCGAAGCGGACCGCGGTTATTGGACCGCGAAGATCACGATCAAAGGAAACGGCGAGCTGGCGGATTTCATTCAGAATCGAGTGAACACGCTCGAAGCTCCTTTCGAGTTCGAATGGCAACGCGGCGCGACCTGGCCGTGGGATTGGAAACTGGTCGCCGTGCGAAATTCCGCACTCGAGCTTTCCGATTACACGCCGTAACGCGCGGCGTTATTTTCCAAGCGCGGTTCGCAATTCGGTTTTCGCGCCGTCGACTTCCTTCGGCGTCGCATGGCAGAGAAGCAGCGCCCGCAATTTTTCTCCCTGATAATAGCGAACGACAAATTTCTTTTTCGCGTAAGCGCCCTTCAGGGTGATCCGGCTTGGTGGCAGACTGAAATCGCCGACAAAATCCAATTTCAGGTCGAACATTTCCGTCCAGAAATACGGTACTTGTTCATAACGGATCCGTTTCTTGCCGGTCATGTTCGCACCGGCGACGAGCCCCTGCTCGAGCGCGTTTTCCCAATGCGTCTGGCGCCGCACCCCGCCCATGATCCGATCGGGATAAAACGCCAGGTCGCCGATCGCGTAGATCCCTTTCTCTTCCGTCTCGAGGTACTCGCTGACCGGCGATCCGTGCGGACCAGCGAGCGGCGTGTTGCGGACGAGGTCGAGATTCGGTTCGGCGCCGCAGGCGACCACAGCAACTCCCGCCGCGATGCGGTTCCCGCTCTTCGTCTGGATATTTCGCAAAACCGTTTTGCCCTCGAACCCGTTCAGGCTTTCGCCGAGCAACAAACCGATGCCATGCTTTTCGAAATACGCAGTGATCCACGCGCCGGTCTCCGGATCGAGGTAGCGGTTCAGCAGGTAAGCGTTGCGATGCATCATGCTCACTTTGAATTTCATTTGTCGCAGACTCGACGCCGCCTCGCAGGCGAGCAATCCGCCGCCCACCACCACAATGGCTTTTTCCAGCGACGCCATTTCGCGCAACGCCAGCGCGTCCCGGATCGTGCGAAGATAAATAACGTTGCCCAGCCCCACTCCAGCGACTGGCGGCCGCACGGGCCGGCTGCCCATGGCCAGGCAGGCTTTGTTGAACTCAATGGTTTCGCCATTGCCAAGAACGGCGAGCCGGCGATCGATGTTCACCTGCGTCACCATCGTCGCGAAACGCGTTTCGATCTTGTGCTTCTCGTGCCAATGCGCGTCGAGCACCGGCATTTTTTTCATCGGCACGATCTTGTCGCGCAGGAAAGTCTTCGAAAGCATCCAGCGTTTGTAGGGCGCGTAGGTTTCCGCGCCGACGAGCGTGACCTGGCCGCGCTTGTCGTACTTGCGAATGCTTTCGCACGCGCTGCTGCCGCCGATGCCGCTTCCGATGATGAGATAATCGCGCTGAATCATGTGCAGGCGGACGATAGGAAATCTGTTAGGCCACTGGCGAGGGAAAAATTAGAACACCGCCCGGCAGATGATGACCGAGGCGATTACCCCTGCGAGGTCGCCTAACAAACCAGCGGGAATGGCGTGCCGGGTTTGCTTGATATTGACCGACCCGAAATAGACCGCCGCGACGTAAAAGGTCGTCTCGGTGCTGCCGTAGATCGTTGCCGCCATCAGGCTCACGATGTTGTCCGGGCCGAGGCGATGAATGATGTCGGTCAACAACGCGAGCGTCGCGCTGCCGCTGAGCGGCCGCATCAAAGCGAGTGGAAGAAGATCAGGCGGGAAATGGAGCGGTGTGAGGATCGGCGTGAGCAGACGCGTTAACAGGTCGATCCCGCCCGCGCCTTTGAACATGCCGATGCCGACAAGCATCGTGACGAGAAACGGAATGATTTTCAGGATCACGCCGAACCCTTCCTTCGCGCCCTCGACGAATTCTTCGTACACCTTGATGCGGCGAGTCGCGGCGTAGACCGGAAAAAAGCTGAGGAGAAATGGAATGGCCAGGAGCGAGAGCGCATTCACGCTACGGACGAAAGCGCTTTGATTAGCTGCGTTCGGATCAGGCGAAAATCCGAACCAGCTTGGAAAAGCTATGCGCGCGAACAGCCCGATGAAAAAAAGCACGAGGAGAAAGGGAACGATGCGCCGCCAACCGCGCGGTTCGACGGCGATGACGTTGTCGTTGTAGCCGGGATCGTTGATCCCGGCCTTTGTGGGCGAGGCTGGCGCGCGGTTGGGATCGGCGATCTCGGTTACAACGGGAGACAAACGAAAGAATGGAAGCTTTTCCAGGAGTTTTGCAGCTGTAATCGCGACTGTTGCCGCGCACAACGTCGCGAGAAGCGCAGTTCCGACAATTGCCGTCGGACGCGTCGAACCGGCAGAGGCGAGTAACGCGATCGCCGTCGCCGGAATTAATTGCACCGAGGCTGTGTTGATCGCGAGGAAAGTGCACATCGCGTTGGACGCGATGCCGGGCCGCGGATTGAGCTGCTCGAGATCGCGCATGGCGCGCAAGCCAAGTGGCGTCGCCGCGTTGCCCAGCCCGAGCATGTTGGCCGCCATGTTCATCAGCATCGAACCCATGGCCGGATGTTCGGGCGGCACGTCAGGAAAGAGACGGCGCATGAGAGGATGGAGAACGCGGGCGATGCGTTGCACGAGTCCAGCGCGCTCGGCCAGCCGCATCACTCCGAGCTACAACGCCATGATTCCGATCAGCCCCAGTGCGATCGTCACCGCCGTCTTCGCGCCGTCGAACGCGCCGCTCGTCACTTCGCCCAGCCGGTTATTCCAGCCGCCGATCGCGACCGCGAGTACTACCAGCGCCAGCCAGATCCAATTCAGCATCAGCGTTTCAATAATGTCGCCGCGTGCTTGAGCGCCGAATCCGTTTTCCCGCCAAGCATCCGCGCGATTTCTTCCTGGCGCGCTTTACCAGCGACTTCGCTCAGGCGCGAATGCGTGCGTCCGCCCACGACTTCCTTAGTGACGACGAATTGTGTCGCCGCTGCGGCTGCGACCTGTGGCAGATGAGTGATGCACAACACTTGATGGTCGCAGGCGAGTTTGCGCATTTTCTCGCCCACCGCGTTGGCAATTTCGCCGCCGACATTGGCATCGATCTCGTCGAATACGAGAAGCGGAATCGCGTCCTGCGCCGCGAGTGAGGATTTGATCGCGAGCATAAGTCTCGAAATTTCGCCGCTCGACGCGATCAGGCGCAGCGGCTTCAGCGGTTCGCCCGGGTTCGGGGAAAACAGCAGCTCGACGCCATCGAAGCCGGCCGCGCGCGCTTCCTCCAGCGCCGTCAGTTTCACTTCGAATTCCGATTGCCGAAATCCGAGATCGCGCAGATTCGTGCGAATGTTTTCCGCGAGCTTGGGCGCGGCTTTGCTCCGCGCCTTGTGCAGCGTGTGTCCAATCCGTTCCACCTCGCCGCGCGCGCTTTCAATCTCCTGACTCAAGCGTTCCAGTTCGGCGTCCCGTCCTTCGATTTTTCGCATCCGCTCCGCGGCGCGATCGCCGAACGCGATCACTTCTTCAATCGACCCGCCATATTTGCGCTTTAGCGTTTCGAAAAGAGTAACGCGCTCTTCCAGGGCGGCGAGCTGGGCGGGATCGAGATCGAGCTCTTCCGCGTATTGTCCGAGCACGCGGGAAATTTCGGACAACTCGACGACGCAGGCCGCGTGTGCGTCGGCCAGGGTGGATTTTTCCGGGTCGATCTTTTCCAGGTCGCGCAGGAGTCGCTGGGTTTCTGTGAGCTGCTGCAGGATCGCGTCGTCAGCTTCGGAAAGCCGGCGCGAGATGGCCGAAGCCAATTCGAGAAGCCGCTTGCTATTGCTGGCCAGGCGATAACGATTCGAAATCTCTTCCTCCTCGCCGGTCGTCAGGTTGGCGCTCGTGATCTCATTGATCTGGTGACGCAAGAGATCGATCTCCTGTTCCCGCGCGGATTCGGCCGTGCTCAAGCCGGCGTGCTCGGTCCGCAACGATTGCAGCCGCCGGTAGGCCTCCGAGAATTGCTGGAGCGTCTCGCCGGTGTGCGCGTAGCCGTCGAGCAACGCAAGCTGGCGCTCAGGCGAGAGGAGCG
>DATILK010000350.1:0-7758 GCA_035476555.1 Chthoniobacterales bacterium
ACGCGAGCACGGCGAAGTCACCGCAGCCGGGACACCAGGTAGGGTGGTCGGCGGTGATGGCCTTCTTGGTTAGTTTTTCTCTTACTTCTTCGACGACTGCTGTTGATTCGCTCATTTGGTTTAACTTTGGAAGCTGGGTGATTGTCGGGCGCCATGCCAGAAATGCAGCACGTTCACAGTGCGTGCGTTGGGGTCGCAGGAATAGAAAATTAGGAATGGCGGCGATGGCATCTTCCGAATGCCGCGGTCGGGGTCGTGCATAGGAAATCGTTCGGGCATGGTCGCGAGCCTCATGGCGTTAGCGACAAGTTTCGCACCCACTCGAGCGGCTGCGTTTGAATCATCGTGAGCCACAAATTCAACAATCTCCTTCAGGTCAGCTATCGCGCTATCAGTAATCAGGACTTTGAAGTCCATTGGGGGATCATGGTTTTGACGTCTTCAATGGGCCGGACTCGACCGGCTTGCACATCGGCAAAGCCGCGATCCAGGGCCGCGCTCAACTCCGCTTCGTTTGGTTCGGCGTTCATCGCGAACAACTCAGCCATGAGCACCGCCTTCTCTCTTGTGTCGAGATTGCAAATTGCCGTCCGGATTTCCTGTATGCTCATCGATGTTACCCCACTCCCTGCGGCACAACTTCCTTCAGGGTCTTCACGTTTTCGGGCGAGGTGTCGTGGTGGACCGTCGCGGGGCCTTCGCGGGGAATGTTGCGCGCGTAGGTCTTTCCTTTGAAGACGCCTTGGAGGATTTCTTTGACGCGGTAGGTAAGGCCGTCGGTCTTGGTGAGGCTTTCGACCTTCGGTTCGCAATAGCGGGCGCGCAAAATGGTGGCGAACTGGCCGAAGCCGTAAACGCCCTGGTCGTTCATCTCGACGACGACGATGCGCTTGAACTTCGCGAAGATCTTTTCGAGTCCGTTCGGTAACGGATGGAGATGCCGGAAATGGATGGCGCCGATTTTGTCGCCGTGTTCGCGCGCGAGCTTCACGGCGTCGTGGATCGGGCCGTAGGTGGAGCCCCAGCCGACAAGGAGCGTGTCGCCTTCCTGGTCGCCGAAAACTTCCGGGACGGGCAATTCTTCGGCGAGCTTCCGGAGTTTGTTCCGGCGTTTGGCGGTCATGGCCATGTGGAGCTTCGGGCTGCCGGTCGGATGACCCGCTTCGTCGTGCTCGAGGCCGGACATGAGCGGGTATTTGCCGTCGCGAATCCGGGTGCCGGGCGCGACGTGCTGGGTGATCTGGTCGAGCGGGTAAGGCTTGAAGGTGTCGCGCGGGGTGAGATCGGGTTTCGGGTCGATCATCAGCTTCGGCAGATCGGGTTCGTCGAACGCTTCGATGCGGGTGGCGAGCGAGGTGTCGCTGAGAATGAAAACGGGCGTGCTGAACTTGCGCGCGATCTGGGCGGCTTCGATCGAGATGTAGAAACAATCCTCGACGGTTTTCGCGGCGAGAACGACGCGCGGGCTGTCGCCGTGCCCGCCGTAGATCGCCTGGAAAAGATCGCTCTGCTCGACGTTGGTCGGCAAACCGGTGCTCGGCCCGCCGCGTTGGACATTAATAATAATGAGCGGCATCTCGGCCATCGACGCCCAGCCGATCGCCTCGGTCTTGAGCGAGATGCCGGGACCGGCGCTGCCGGTGACGGCGAGATTACCTGAGAAAGAAAAACCGAGCGCGAGCGAGACGGCGCCGAGCTCGTCTTCGGCCTGGACAAAGATGCCGCCGTATTTCGGCAGTTCGGTACGCAAAATTTCCATGACCGACGACCAGGGCGTGATCGGATACCCGGCGCCGTAGCGAACGCCGGCGGCGATCAACCCGTAGGCGAGCGCCTGATTGCCATCCATCGTGATCTGGGTGCGATCACCCTCCTTGGGCACGGTCGCCTCAAACTTGTACTGCTTCGTAAGGACATTGCCGACGGGATAAGCGTAGCCGGCGGTAAACGCCATGATGGCGGTGTTAGCGATGCTGGCATCTTTGCCGGCAAACTTTTCTTTGATCAGGATCGTCAACTTCTCGACATCGAGATGGAAGATCTTTGCGATCAATCCGAGGATGAAAATGTTTTTGCCCTTGTCCTTGGCGGTGCCGCCGAGCGCTTCGACGGTGAGGCCGGTGATCGGGACGCCGACGTAAACAAAACGTTTGTCGTCGAGGTCGGGCTCGACGTTATCGGAATCGTAAAGGAGAACGCCGCCGTCTTTGAGGAACCCGATGTGGTCCTGGTAGCTGTGCTGGTAAAACGCGACGAGGAAATCGGCTTCGTCGCCGGACGACAAAACTTCGCCGGTGCCCATGCGGACCTGGAAAATGGACGGGCCGCCGGAAATGGTGGCGGGGATCGTCATGTAGGTCATGACTTCCTGCGCGCTGCGACCGGCGAGCCGGGCGAGGAAGGCGCCGGCGCTTTGGATGCCGTCCTGCGAATTGCCGGCGAGACGAATGACGGCATCGTTAATATTTTCCGGACGGAGATCCGCGCGGTCCGGCTGCGATGCCGCAGTGGCGGTTGGATTGGCGGTTGGCGCGGCCGCGCTAGTTACTGCCGGATCGGGCAACTGAACTTGCGTGTTGGATGGAGTGACGGTGTCGCCCATAGGGATTTGGTCGGACAAATACACTAACGAAACAATCGCGCGATGCCAGCGCGGAGAGGAATAAAACGCCGAACGCCCAACATCCAACGCCCAATGTCGAATTAAGAGAGGACGAACACTAATTGGGCTCGCGTCGAAAAGTGAAAGTGTCCTAGATGTGATCGTCGAACGAAGCGGAGCGCGAACCTCGGAGAAAGGAAATCGATATGTCAGACAAACGGAAGTGGGGAAATTGGGATGGACCGCAGCCGCCGCAAGGCGATGGCGGACTCGGCAGCGGCAGTCCGCCTTCAGGCGGCAGCGAGGCGGAGGGGCACAGCCGTCAATTCGTGGCGACCTGTTTCAAGTGCGGCGCGCAATCATACATCGGCGGTGATTGGAAATGGTTCACGTGCTGGAAATGCGGAGCGATGAGCACGGAAATGGTGGCGTGAGCGGGCCGAAGGCCCGCGAAGTAGGAAGTAGAAAGGCTAAAGTAGAAATTAGATTCAGTAGGGAATTTTGTCGGGGTTGGCGGCCCATTCGGCGAATAGATCGGCGGCGGCGGCGGTGGGGAGTTGGATCATCGGAAGTGAACGCGCGGTCAGTTCGAGTGGGATTTGTTGGTAAATAAAATCGTCGTCGAAACCGATTCCGGCGGCGTCCTTTCGGGTCGAAGCAAAATAAACGCGATCGAGTCGCGACCAGTAGATCGCGGAGAGACACATCGGGCAGGGCTCGCAACTGGTATAGAGAACGCAGCCGCGGAGCTCGAAACGCTTCAGTTCTTGGCAGGCGTCGCGGATCGCGATGACTTCCGCGTGCGCGGTCGGATCGAGCAGATGCGTGACCTGGTTCCAGCCGCGGCCGACGATTTCGTTATTGAAAACAACGACGGCGCCGAACGGACCACCGCCGTGTTCGCGCATGCCGGTGCGGGCAAGCGCGATCGCTTCATTCATCCAGCGCGCGTGCAGTTGTGGTTCGTCAACGTGATCGGTCATGGGTTTCCTCCTAGTCCGCAATCAGGGTAGTGAGTTTCAGATTAACCGCGTCAACCAGACCTTGATCGGTGAGTTTCAAAGCCGGGATCGGCGAAAGGCTCAGGAACGAGAGAGACATGAAAGGCGCATCGAGAGCGCAACCAAGTCGGGTCGCGGCCGCCTTCAACTCCACGATCTTTTCGATGACAGATTCGAGCGGTTGATCCGAAACCAGGCCGGCGATCGGCAGCGGCAACGCCGCTTCAACTTTGCCGTCGGCGATAGCCACCTGGCCGCCACGCATGGCTTCGAGCGCCTGAATCGCGGCCACGATGTCGGCGTCGCTCACGCCAACGACGACGACGTTATGGGCGTCGTGAGCCACGGTCGAACCGAGCGCGCCGCATTTTAGTCCGAAGCCGCGGACAAAGCCCACGCCCACATTGCCGGTCGCCCGATGCCGCTCGACGACGACGAGCTTCAAAATGTCGCGCTCGACGTCGGGAACGATTTGTCCCTCGACCATCCGCGGTGTCTCAAGAATTTCTTTCGTGACGATCTGATGCGGGACGATTTCGATCACGCGGATTTTCTCCGCTTTCCTGGCGCGCACTTCCAAATCGGCCGGTGCACGATAACGAAGATTCATCGTGCTGCGGGGTTGGTCCGTAGCCGGACTGGCGATACCGAGATATTTTCCTTTCGCGGCCACGAGCGCGCCTTTTTTGTAAACGCGTTTGATTTGAAACTTTGCCAGATCGTCGAAGATAATGAAATCCGCCCAGAACCGCGGCGCGATCGCTCCGTGATTCTTGAGCCGGTAGTAACGCGCCGTGTTGATCGTCCCCATTTGGATCGCCGTTACCGGCGGCACGCCATGGGCAATGGCTTTGCGGATCGAATGATCGATGTGGCCTTCGTTGACCAAATCGCCCGGTAACTTGTCGTCGGTGGCGAAGGAACAATTGGCCGCGTTCTGCGGCGTCACCAACGCAATGATGTGTTCGAGGTTCCGTTCCGTGCTCCCCTCGCGAATGAGCAGATGCATTCCGAGCCGGAGCTTTTCGCGCGCTTCCTCCAGCTCCGTGCTCTCGTGATCGGAGCGGACCCCGGCAAGCGCATAAGCGTTCAGGTTCTTTCCGCGCAGGCCAGGCGCATGTCCATCGATCACTTTGCCGCGACCCGCTTCGATTTTTGCGAGCTCGCTTTCGTGACCGAGAAACACGCCGGGATAATTCATTAACTCCGCCACGCCGGCGATGCGATCATCCGCCATCATGAACGCCAGATCGTCCGCCGTGAAACGCGCGCCGGCCGTTTCCAAATGCGTCGCCGGAACGCACGAAGGCAGCATGATGAAAAAATCGATCGGCAGATTCCGGCTCGACTCCAGGACGTAGCGGATCCCGTCCATGCCCAGGACATTGGCGTACTCGTGCGGATCGATGACCATCGCTCCGGTGCCGTGAGGAACGACCGCGCGGGCAAACTCGGGGATCGTGACCATCGTGCTTTCGACGTGGAAATGTCCGTCGATCAAACTCGGCGCAAGATAGGCGCCCGCGATGTCGATGGTTTTCCTGGCCTCGTAATCGCCGAAGCCGATCACGCGGCCGTCATCGACGGCCACGTTCGTTTCGTGAATCTCGGCGCTGAGGACATTGACGAGGCGCGCGTTCTTGAAAAGCAACTCCGCTGGTTCTTCGCCACGCGCGACACTTAGTTTGTGTTGAATGTCTTTCACGATAAAACCCGATCTGCGACGGGATGCTCGGGCGTAGCCTCGGGATCTCGCGCACCGCGGCGGCCGTGGATCGCGTTGTAGATCGCTTCGCACGTCGCGGGCGACGCGAGCGGAACTTCGCCGCCCGATTCTCCGAACGCCGCGACCGCGTCGCGAATCGCTTCACGGACGGAGATCGCCAGCATCAACGGCGGTTCGCCGACGGCTTTGCTTCCGTGAACGACGTTCGATTGCGTCGCGTCGGAAAGAAACGTGACATTGAAAATGTCCGGCGTGTCGCCAACGGCGGGAATCTTGTAGGTGTCGGGCGAATGCGTGAGCAGCCGGCCTTCGGAATCCCAGACCAGCTCTTCGTTCGTGAGCCAGCCCGCGCCCTGGACGAAACCGCCTTCGACCTGGCCGAGAGTCACGCCGCGATTAATTGCGTCGCCGACGTCGTGCAAGATATCGACGCGCCGGATGTGCGTCATGCCGGTGAAGCCATCGATTTCCACTTCGCTGACGGCCGCGCCGACGGCGAAGTAATGGAACGGTTTTCCGCAGCCGGTCTCACGATCGTAATAAATGTCCGGAGTGCGATAGAAGCCGGTCGCGCTCAAACTCGTCCGCGCGAAGTAGGCGCGCTGGAGCAGTTCGGCGAACGGAAATCCGGCCGCGGGATTGTCGGGATCGATCACCATGTTGTCGTTGAAAACGATCCGCTCCGCCGGAACTGCGCTCCCGACTTTTTCTGACGACATCTCGACCGCGAACGGGAGAAGGCGGGCGCGCAAAGTGTCGCAGGCGTTTTTGACGGCGGCGCCGTTCAAGTCCGTGCCGCAAGATGCGGCGGTTGCGGAAGTGTTCGGAACTTTGTCGGTCCGCGTCGCCATGACGCGAATGCGATCAATCGTTAGCCCGAGCTCCCGCGCAGCGACGAGCGCGATGTTCGTGTAAACGCCCTGCCCCATTTCGGTGCCGCCGTGGTTCACCTGAATGGTGCCGTCCTGGTAAAGCAGGACCAGCGCGCCAGCCTGGTTTAGATGCGTCGTGGTGAAGGAAATTCCGAACTTCACCGGCGTCATGGCGAGGCCCCGTTTCCGACTCGGATGCTCGCCATTCCATTGCTGCAATTATTCGCGGCGCGAAGCGAACTCGCTGGACTCCGTCAATTCATTCCAGATGCGCTGGATCCGGTTGTCCTCAATCTCCTGTCCGTAATGCGTCGTGTTCGTTTCGCCCGAGTCGCGATAAAGATTCCGCGCGCGGACCACTTCAGGCGCGAGCCCAGTCGCGCGCGCGACGCGATCGATGATTTCTTCAATGACGAGCATTCCTTGCGGCCCGCCGAATCCGCGAAAGGCGGTGTTCGACGCGAGATTCGTTTTCACAACGCGGCCGCTGAATTCGACGTTCGGAATGTAGTAGGCGTTATCGAGGTGGAACAGAGCGCGGTCCGTGATGGCGCGGGAGAGATCGAGCGACCAGCCGCCGTTCGAAAACAAATCGACCTTCGCGGCGAGCAACATTCCGTCCTCGTCAAACCCCACGCGAAACTTTCCGAGAAACGGATGGCGTTTCCCGGTGATCATCATGTCCTGGTCGCGGTTGAAACGGACGCGGACTTTGCGTTTCGTTTTTATCGCGGCAAGCGCGGCGAGTGAAGCCAGCATCGCGGCCTGCGTTTCTTTTCCGCCGAAACCGCCACCCATGCGCGGGCATTCGACAACGACGCTGTGCATCGGAAGCGCGAGCAGATGCGCGACGATGTGCTGCACTTCCGACGGATGTTGCGTCGAGGAGCTGATGAAAACGGTGCCGTCTTCGCCGCGCTCCGCCCAGGCAGCGTTGGTCTCCAGATAAAAATGGTCCTGGCCGCCGAACGAGAGTTCACCTTCCAAAGTCTTCGGCGCGTTTTCGACCGACGAGATATCGCCGCGCCGAATATAATGCGGGTCGCTGTGAAAACTCTCCGCGGCGATTGCGTCCTCGATCGTGAAGATCGGCGGAAGCGGTTCGTATTCGACGATCACTTTCGCGGCGGCGGCGCGACAAAGTTCCTGCGTTTCCCCGACGATCAGCGCGACGATGTGTCCGTGATAAAGGACTTCGTTGTCCGCGAGCAGAATCTCGTCGTGCCGGACCGCGCCGACGTCGTTCAGGCCTGGAACATCTTCCGCCAGTAACACCGCGCTGATGCCTGGCATTACTCGCGCCTCCGCGGCATCTCGCCGCAAAATTTTCGCGTGAGCATGCGGCGAACAAACCGGCCAGACCTCGAGCATGGCTTGCGACTGAGCGACGTCGTCGACGTAAATCGCTTCGCCGGTAACGTGTTTGTGCGCGCTTTCGTGCGGCTGCGGAGCGTCTGGTCGGGGCGAGAGGAAGCGCGCGATCTTCTTGTCCGTGATCGCTCTTTGTTCCGGCGCGAAAAATTTACGAAGCAGATTGGCAATCAGCCGTTGCCGGTA
>DATILK010000351.1:0-3983 GCA_035476555.1 Chthoniobacterales bacterium
ATTGATGATGCCGATGCCGCGCACTTCCATGTGGTAACGCGTCATCTCCGGCGCCGTCGCCATCAGCTCGCGGCCTTCGAACGATTTGATCCTCGTCACGTCGTCCGACACGAGACTGTAACCGCGCTCGATCAAGCCCAGCACGCATTCGCTTTTGCCGACGCCGCTCGCGCCGCGAATCAGCACACCGACGCCCAGGATGTCGACCATGCTGCCGAATTCGGTGACGATCGGCGACAACTCCGCTTCCATCGCGATCGTGGCGGCGTTGATGAAACGCATTGTCACCATCGGCGTCCGGAAAACGGCGATCTGCATTTCTTCGGCGACGCCGAGCAGGTCCGGATCGAGATGCGCGCCGCGCGAAGCGACCAGGCACGGAATTTTTTCGGAACACAAACGACGGAAGCGCTGGATGCGTTGCCGTCGCGACAGACTTTCCAAATACGATTGCTCGGCCGCGCCGAGAACCTGGATTCGTTTCTCCGCGAAATAACTGTAGAACCCGGAGAGCGCCAGACCCGGACGGTTGATCGTCGGCTCACGGATCTTGCGATGAAATCCGACGCGCTTTCCCTGGAGCTTTAACTGCAATTTCTCGCCGTGAGCACGAAAGAAACTCTCGACGGTGACAACCGGAATGTTCTTCCGCAGATCGCTGCCGGAAGAAATGGCGGTTGAAGTCTTGTCGCCCATCGCTCTTCTCCTTTATCGCGGGAAGAAGCGGATTTCCACCGTGTCTTCTGTAGCCGTCGCCCTGTGGGCGACGCCGGACGAGTCAAATCTTCGCGCCATCCCCGGCGCTTCGCACAGCGAAGCGGCTACAGAAGAGTGAAGCAGCGGAGAGCTAATCGATTTTGATCAACTCGATATCGAAGACCAGCATGCCGGCCGGTCGGCCTGCTTTGCCTTTATAAGCCAGTTTTTCTGGAATCCAGAATCGGCGCTTTTCTCCCGCCACCATAAGCTGAAGTCCCTCAATCCAGCCGGGGATCATTTTATTGAGCGCGAAGGTACGCGGCGTTCCTCGAGCAACGGAGCTATCGAAGCTTTTCCCGTCTGTCGTCCATCCAGTGTAATGGACCGTGACAACGTCGGTTTTCGTCGGATGTGTCGTGCCTTTACCGGGCCGCAAAACTTTCGACGCGAGACCGGACGCAGTTTTCTCCGCGTCACTCGGCGGCGCTGCCACATCGTCGGGCGGTGGGATCTGCTTCGCTGAGAGCGCGAGAGTGGCACTCGCCAGAAAAGCGACCGCGACAATTCCCAATCCGATCCGCATTTTCAGTTCGCGGTCGGCTCGACAAGGCCGAAATCGCCGCTCTTTCGGCGATAGAGAACGTTCACGCGGGCGCTGCGGGCATTCAGGAAAACGAGGAACTGCCGGTGCGACATTTCGAGTTGGAGGACGGCTTCGTCGACGATCATTGGTTTGACCGGCAACCGTTCGGTTCTAACGACCGCGTGCTCATGATGATCGTCTTCCTCGACCGGCTCGGGATGCAACACGTGTTCTTCGAGGTGCTGCACGATATCTTTTCGCGGCCGATGTTTTCGCATCAGACGCGTCTTATATTTTCGCATCTGGCGCGCCACCTTGTCGGTCACGGCATCGATCGCGGCGTACATGTCATCGGTCTCTTCGCAGGCCTCGATGGTGATGTGATTCGAACAGACGAGGACGACTTCCGCGGAGTGCCGGTATTTTTCCACCTCGAGGATGACGTGGGCCTCGATGATTTTCGGGTAATCGAGATGCAGGCTCTCGATCTTGCGCGTGCAATAATCGTTGATCGCTTCCGTGACCTGCAAATGGCGGCCGGTGACTTTGACGTGCGGATGAGCGTTGGTGGAGATCACGGTTTTCCTTTCGCTTACATTTGAAAACGCTCGCCGAGATATAGCTGGCGGCTGATCGGATCGTTGATGAGGAAATCCTTGGTGCCTTCGCTTTCGACGCGGCCCTCGAAAATCAGATAGGCGCGATCCACGATGGAGAGCGTTTCGCGCACGTTATGGTCCGTAATTAGAATAGCGAGGCCGGACTTGCGCAGATTGACCACGATCTGTTGAACATCATAGACCGCGATGGGATCGACGCCACTAAATGGTTCGTCGAGCATGAGCAGGCTCGGCTGCGTCACGAGCGAGCGCGCGATGGTGAGCCGGCGTTTTTCGCCGCCGCTCAAAGTAATGGCGGTGTTCTTGGCGATTCGCTCGATCCCGAATTGATGAAGCAACTCATCGCAACGCTGCCGCCGCTCGTACTTGCTCAAGGGAAGCGTCTCTAAAATGGCGAGGATGTTTTGTTCCACCGTCATTTTACGAAAGATCGATTCTTCCTGCGGCAGGTAACCCATTCCGAGCCGCGCCCGCTTATACATCGGGTAGCGCGTCACATCTGTGCCGGAAAAAATGACGCGGCCGTTGTTTGGCCTAACGAGTCCAACGATCATGTAGAAACTGGTGGTCTTGCCAGCGCCGTTCGGTCCGAGCAGGCCGACGATCTCGCCCGCGCGCACCTTGATGTCGACGCCGTTCACGACCGCGCGGCCGCCGTAAATCTTCACCAGCTGCTCGGTCGAGAGAACATAATCCTCCGTCCCCGGCTTTGCGGACGGCGTCATCGTTGTTGGAATAGTAGCGGTCGACATCGTCACGGTTTCGGTGTCGCAGAGGGTTTCGGCGTCGTTGACGGCGTCGGCGTCGGCGTCATTTCGCTTTTCGGTGGCTGACGAATCTCCGTCCGGCTCGGGCCGGTCGTTTGGAGCTCGCCGTTATTGTTCAAAACCATCACTGTGTCCGGACTCGTCGCCACGTGCGTATTCAAACCCTGTTGCACGCGCGGGTTCCCCGTCAGCTCAAAGTTTCCGGTCTTCGCCAAATAAACCGCCCGGTCGGAACGGCCGAGCATCCGGCTCGGCGGCCCGCCCGCCGGATCTGGCCGGTCGCGGACGACACCAACATTTCCTTCCACCACAGCCTTATCGAGCCCGCCCTCCTGCTTGTTGTTCATGTAGATCGTGAGCTTGTCTCCCTGGATTTGAAAACGCGGATCGATCACGACAATGTGCCCGGTAAAGACACCATTCGATTTTGTCGAATCGAACACCGCTTTGTCCGCATAAATTTCGGTAACGATCTCCTGGGCCGGCGGCGTAGGCGAGGCGCCCGGTTTGGGCGGAGCCACACTTTTCTTTGGCGCAACTTTTGTATCCTTCGGCGTGGCTGACGGAGAACCTTCCGGTGTTAACCGGGACGAGAGCGAGGGCGGCGCGGAACCCTGGCCCCGCGCAATCCCACTCAGCGCCGCCAGAAATATCATTGCCCAAACCGCGAGAGATCTTCTCATTGCGGCTGCTGCTCACCCGGCGTCCGCGCTTTCCCCCGGACGATCATCTTCACGTTTCCTTCCAGCGTGCTCTGGCGTGTGAGCATTTCGAATTGCATCGAGTCTCCCGTAATTTCGAAATCGGATCGCTTCACCGTCGGGCGCGCGTTCGAGGTGAGCACCTGCGTTTTGATGTTGAACACGGCGGTGCTGACGGTGATGTCCAGATTCGGTGCCTGGGTTTCCGGGATGAACGTTGTGAATTTCACGTCCTGGAATTGAACGTTCTGTTCATCCAGGCGACGAGTCACGCCGGCCCGAAGCTTTCCGCGGAGCCGCCCTTCGTTATCGAATTCCGGCAGAATGAGCCCTTTCGCGTCATGACCTTCGGTGATCGGCACGTCCTTGATTCCCTCTTCAGGCCTCGGCCGGGTCTTTTTCGCTGGCGTTACCGTCGGCGTTGGTGTCGGCGTCTTTTTTCCGTCCGATTTCGACGACTTTTTCTCCGCGGCAAGCACGGCGCAACTGAGCGAAATCACGAGCGAAAAAGCGGCAAGGGCGCTGACGAATCCAGCACTCCCGCTACGAAACGGCAGCATGAATAGCTTTTAACATGCGAACATGCTTCGGCAACTGCTTTAGCGGAATCTGG
>DATILK010000352.1:0-4390 GCA_035476555.1 Chthoniobacterales bacterium
GGACTATGGTTATCTGCGATTACGGCGTGAGGACTACGCCGGCGCGGATATGGAACGCTGGGCGAACGCGATCACCGAAAAAGATAAGGTATGGCCGGATGTGTTCGTCTATCTCAAGCACGAAGAAAGCGGCATGGGACCGAGGCTGGCGAAACAGTTAATAGGTCTGCTTGGAGGGACGGGCGCTGTCCCGTCCTGAGGATCCGCTTTACGCTGCGACGCGGCGCTTTTGTTTCACCATCGCGGCGGTCGAACGCGCCGCGGGCTTGGTCCCGTTGCGTTTCGGCTTCAGCGATTGATTCCGGTTCAGGCTTTCCTGCAACACCTTGACCAGGTCGACAACGTTCGTTGTTCGCACCGCCGGCGCGGGCTTCTTGGCGATTTCCTTATGTTGCGCCTTCTGCTCGATGACTTCCATCATCGCGGTGCGATATTCATCGCGATACTTTTCCGGCTCCCAGTCGACCGACATACTTTCGACAAGCGACTGCGCCATCTTCAATTCCTTGTCGGTGATCGCAGTCGTGCTGCCGTTCTTTAACTCTTCCGGAGTCAAAATCTCCGACGCGAAATGCATGAGATCGAGAACGAGGAACAATCCATCTGGCTTTACCGAGGCGAGGTATTCGCGATTGCTGATTACCACCTTGGCAATGCCGATCTTGGCAGTGCCGGCGAGCGCCTTGTGTAAGAGCGCGTAGGCTTTTTCGCCCCCTTTCTGCGGCTCCAGAAAATACGGCTTGTAGAAAAACTTCGGGTCCACCTGCCCTAGCTCCACGAAATCGGTGATATCGATCGAATGCGTGGATTCAATCCGCACCTTCGCGAAGTCTTCTTCCTTCAGAACAACGAACCGGCCCCGTTCGTACTCGAATCCCTTCACGATCTGGTCCGCGGTTACTTCTTTCTGGTCCGCATCCGCGACTTTTTTGTAACGGATCGGGCTCAAGTCTGTGGCTCGCAGTTGACGGAAGCTGAGTTTCTCTTCCCGGGTCGCCGGATAAACGGCTATCGGAATGTAAACCAGACCAAAGCTGATACTGCCCTTCCAAATCGCGCGCATAATGAAGCGATGTTATTCACAACCCTCTGTAAATGTCAATTAGAGCAAGGGCTCGGCCACGCCGGGAGCTATCGCGCCCGGCGTTTTTCGGGTTGCGACCGTCGCAGTCGGTCCTACAGTCGTGTTATGATAACACCCCGTCAGTTCCTCCGCGCCCTCATGGCGCTATCGGCCGGAGTCCTCTCCGGATTCGTTTCCCTCACTGCGTTCGCCGGGCCACCCGCCGGCGTGCTCGATGAGAGTCATGCTAATGTCAGGGCCGTCATAGCCGCGCAACGCGAAGTGACGGCGGATTGGATGCGTCAACCCGAAGTGCTCGGCACTGCGGTCGGCCTCGATGCTTCCGGAAATACGGCGCTGGTCGTTTACATCGACCAGGATGCAAAGAATGCCGGTGAAGTGATTCGCAATCTGCCGCGCGAAGTGCGCGGAGTCCCGGTGCAGGTCGAGATGACGGACAAGTTCCGTTCGATGGCCAAACCGGACGCCGGCACCAGCCACACCGCGAGACAGACTCCGCCCATCCAACTCGGCACCTCCGGCGGCTGGCGCTTTGATCTCGCCAATGGCTTTTGCTGTGGCGGAACGCTCGGCTCGCTGGTCTCGATCGCCGGAGTGCAGCACATCCTCAGCAACTATCACGTCTTTGAGTCGGACATTGTCCCGGGCGGTAACGGCCGGGTGGCGATGACGGGCGACCCGATCATCCAGCCAGGTCTCATTGATGTAAGTTGCAACGCTGCTAACGCGCAGGATGTGGCCCTTCTGGTAAAGAGAAGCTCCCTGCCTGCCAGTAATGTCGATTGCGCAATCGCGTCGGTAATTCCCGGCCAGGTCCGAACCGACGGCGCCATCCTCGAGATCGGCACCATCTCGCATCTGACGGTGAACGCGTCGATCGGTCAGGCCGTGAAAAAGAGCGGCCGCACCACCGGCCTCACCCGCAGCTCGATCTCGGGTTTGAACGCGACCATTAGCGTTCAGTACGACAACGAGTGTGCGGGCGGCGTGGCGTTCACCAAGACCTTCACCGGTCAGATCGTCGTCAGGAACAACGGAAGCCGCTTCCTGAACAGCGGCGATTCCGGTTCACTCATGGTGGAAGACGTGGCGACGAACCCGCGCGCCGTCGGCCTGCTCTTCGCCGGTAGCAGCTCGACCGCGATCGCCAACCCGATCAACGAAGTGCTGACCTTCCTCGGCGCGACCATGGTCGGAAACTAAACCGCCACTCGACTGAAACTTCGAAGCACCCGTTCGTTCGCGCGAACGGGTGCTTTTGTTTTCGCCGCGCTCATCGCTTGTGCGATTCTATCGAATCAAACCATGGCCCAGCAGAACTCAGCCACACCGAAGCGCGACGTCAACGACGTCCTGCGCGCGCACGACAAGGAATTGCTGGCCATTCCCGGTGTGGTAGGCGTTTACGTCGGCGTGCTGGAAAATGGAAAGACGCCGTGTCTGAAAGTGATGCTCGCACAGAAAACGCCGGAGACTGAGCGCGCGGTCCCTAGAACGCTGGAAGGTTATCCCGTGGTGATCGAAGTGACCGGCGAAATCCGGCCGCTCGAAAAATAAGAGGTGGCCAGGATCTGCGTTACCGGCGGGACCGGTTACATCGGGGCGCGATTGATTCCGCTCCTGGCGAATCGCGGCCACCAAGTGAAGGCCGTCGTTAGGCCGGGATCGGAAAAGAAAATTTCGGCGAACGTTTCGATTGTGAGAGCGGATCCGTTGCAGGAAGGTTCCTACACGGACTCGATCCGCGGTTGCGACACGTTCGTTCATCTTATTGGTGTCCCGCATCCGAGCCCGGCGAAGGCCGCGCAATTTCGCGCCATCGACCTGCCGTCCATTCAAGTCGCGGCAAAAGCCGCCCGCGAAGCCGGCATTCGGCACTTCGTTTACCTGAGTGTCGCGCAACCGGCTTCGATGATGCAGGCGTTTATCGCCGTGCGCGCGGAAGGCGAAGCGCTCCTTCGCGCCAGCGGCATGAACGCGACTTTCGTGCGTCCCTGGTACGTTCTCGGTCCCGGCCACTGGTGGCCCTGCGCGATTCTCCCGTTTTATTGGATCGCCGAACTTCTACCGCCGACTCGCGAATCGGCGCAGCGTCTCGGTCTGATTACAATTTCGCAAATGCTCAGTGCGTTGGTCTGGGCCGTGGAAAATTCTCCCGAAGGCGTTCGGATTTTCGACGTGCCGAGAATCAGGGAGCTGTCGCGATCGAGACCGTCTTGATGTTCACGAATTCGCGGATGCCTTCCGCGCCGAGTTCGCGTCCGAAGCCGGAACGTTTCGCGCCACCGAAAGGCAGCCGCGGATCGGATGCGACCATGCTGTTGATGAAGACCATTCCAGCGACGAGCTCCTTCGTGAAGCGCTCTTTCTCGGCCGAATCGTTAGTCCACGCCGTTGCGCCGAGTCCGAACGTGCTGTCGTTCGCGATGCTGATGGCTTCCGCGGCATCCTTCGCCCGAAAACAGGACGCAACCGGTCCGAAAATTTCCTCGCGATACGCCGGCGACTCACGCGGAATGTCGCCGAGCACGGTCGGCTCGTAAAAGAAACCGGGCCGGTCGATCCGTTTTCCGCCGGTCAATAATTTCGCCCCGGCCTTGATCGATTTCTGAACCTGTTCGTCGACGCCCTCCAAAATCGCTTCGCTGGCCAGCGGACCGATCTCCGTTTTCGGATCGAGCGGATCGCCGACTTTGAGCGCGCGCATTTTTGCGACAAAATCGGCGACAAATTCCTCGTAGATTTTGTCCGCCAAAATGAAACGCTTCGCCGCGATGCACGATTGGCCAGCGTTCTGAATCCGTGCGGCAACCCCGGTCTTCACCGCCGCCGCCAAATCCGCACTCGGCATGACGATGAACGGATCGCTGCCACCCAGCTCGAGCACGCTCTTCTTGAGAAGCCGCCCCGCCTGCGCGGCGATCGCACGGCCCGCGGTGGCGCTTCCCGTCAGCGTCACGGCGCGCACCTCGCGCCGCTCGAGGACCCGCTCCACCGCCTCGGCGCGGAGGCAGAGCACGGCGAAAAGACCCTCGGGGAATCCCGCGTCACGAAGAAGCCCGCCGATCGCGAGCGCGCAGCCGGTCACGTTCGATGCGTGCTTCAGAAGACAGGCGTTCCCCGCCATCAGCGCCGGCGCCGCGAAGCGGAAGACCTGCCAGAACGGAAAATTCCACGGCATGACCGCGAGAACCACGCCGAGTGGCGGGAACGCCGCGTAGCTCTTCGCGGCATCGGTCTCGATCGGGAGCGGCTCGAGAAAGCGCGCGGCGTTGTCGGCGTAGTAGCGGCAGCCCCAGGCGCACT
>DATILK010000353.1:0-1841 GCA_035476555.1 Chthoniobacterales bacterium
GGTTTCCGCGGGGTGGACAACGCGTCCTACTACCGGCTCTCGCCGCAAGATCCGCGACACTACATGGATTTCACCGGGACGGGGAACACGTTCAATCTCCTGCACCCGCGCACGCTCCAGCTCGTGATGGACAGCCTCCGCTATTGGATGAACGACATGCACGTCGATGGTTTTCGCTTCGATCTCGCGTCGACCCTGGCGCGCGACGACAAGGGCGTGAACAAGCTCCACGCGTTTTTCGAAATCATTCACCAGGACCCGGTCCTTTCGCAGGTGAAGCTGATCGCAGAGCCGTGGGACGTGGGCGAAGGCGGTTATCAGGTCGGAAATTTTCCGGTGCTTTGGGCGGAGTGGAATGGAAAATATCGCGACGAAGTCCGACGGTTTTGGAAAGGCGACGAAGGCCGGATCGGCGAGATCGCGTATCGGTTAACGGGCAGCCCGGATTTGTATCAGCACAGCGGGCGCCGCCCGTACGCGAGCATAAATTTCGTCACCGCGCACGATGGGTTCACTCTGAACGATCTGGTGAGCTACAACGACAAGCACAACGAAGCGAACGGCGAGGAGAATCGCGACGGAGACAACCACAACAATTCATGGAATTGCGGCACGGAAGGTCCGACCGACGATCCGAAAATCAATGAGCTGCGCCGCCGGCAACGCCGGAATTTTTTGACGACGCTGTTTCTGTCGCAAGGCGTGCCGATGCTGCTGGGCGGCGACGAATTCGCGCGGACGCAGAACGGAAATAACAACACGTATTGCCAGGACAACGAGCTGAATTGGTTTCCGTGGGAGCATAACGACGAGCAGAAGGAGCAGCTCGAATTCACGAAGAAGCTGATCAAGCTGCGGCACGAGCATCCGGTTTTTCGCCGACCAAAATTTTTCCAGGGCCGCCGGATTCGCGGTTCGGAAATTCGCGACGTGATGTGGTTCAACCCGGGCGGAAACGAGATGAGCGACGAGGAATGGGGTTCGCCGTTCGTGCGCGCGATCGAGGTGCTGCTCAGCGGCGACACGATCGACGTTTTGAGTTTCGAAGGCGAACCGATCCGCGATGAGACTTTTTTGTTTTTGATCAACGCGCACTTCGAGCCGTTGCCGTTCGTTCTGCCGGGCGAAGAACATTTGGAGTGGATGCTGATTCTCGACACCGCCGAGGAGCACGGTTTTCTTTCCCAACCGCAGAAATTCGCGTCGGGCGACGACGTGGAAGTGATTGGCCGCGGCATGAAATTGCTGAAGCTGGCGACGGGAGCGCAGGCCCGGGCGCGGCACGAATCGTGGAAGAAGCGCCAGGTGCAATTGCCGCGCGACGCGATGCCGGCCGCGAAACCGCCACCATTGCCCGCCGAGAAACCGGCCGAAGAAAAAGAGAACGCGTAATGGCGGCGACAGAGCGCCGTCGCTACAACGACGTGACGCTATTTCCGACGCACTTCGAGCTGGCGCCGCAAAATCCAGTGAAGGATGCCGAGTAATCCGAGCGTCGATGCGATCAACACGAGCGTGTTGAAAACAAACAAATCCACGCTGATACCGAAGTAGCGTTTCTCTTCGCCGAAGAAAACGTTCAGCTTCCCGCCGCGCCGATAATCGCTTTGCTCCATCTCGGCGTTTGAAATCAAGTCGGAAACTTTCTGGTTTACGTAGAGTTGTTCCGCCGTGACGGGACCGGCGGCATCCTTAAATAGATCGCGATCGAACGGCTTTTTGCCTTTCAGAATTTCGTCGATCAATGCGAGGTAACGATCGAGTTGGTCCGCGGTCTTCGCTTCCAGGCCCGACAACATGGCGAGGATCTCCTTGAGATCATTAAGGCGCTTCGTGTTTTC
>DATILK010000354.1:0-3840 GCA_035476555.1 Chthoniobacterales bacterium
CCTGCCCGATGTCCGCGCAAACCGCGATGATCTCGGCCTGATAATTCTCCTTCAGCCAGCGAAGGATCACGGACGTGTCGAGCCCGCCGGAATAAGCCAGAACGATTTTCATTTAGTCTCCAAAGGAAATATCAACATCGCGCGCAGTCTGCACCAGTTCGCCATCAGGCGGCACCAGGCGCAGTCGATTTACGGCCGCTGCAATCGGGACATGACACACCTGGTAGTTCTGATAACTGACCATCGAACCAAATTCCTTTTCGCGGATCAGTTTCACCGCTTTAACGCCGAAACGCGTGCCGAGAATTCGATCGAGCGTGGTCGGTGTTCCGCCGCGCTGAAGATGGCCGAGGACCGTGCAACGCGTTTCTTTTCCGGAGCGAGCCGCGATTTCAGCAGCGACAACGAAACCGATTCCGCCATATCGGTCTTCGCCTTCCTCGCAATGTCGCATGACGACCTGGCCGTCACGCGGCTTTGCGCCTTCGGCGACGACGACGATCGCCGAAAGATTGCCGCGATCGGCCCGCAACTGAATGGCAGCGCAAACCTTGTCGTAATCGAAGGGAATCTCCGGGATCAAAATGATGTGCGCGCCGCCGGCGATCCCACCGTGCAATGCGATCCAGCCGGCGTGCCGTCCCATTACTTCGAGAACCATGATGCGTTTGTGGCTCGTCGCCGTGGTGTGCAATCGATCGAGCGCATCCATTACCGTAGCGACCGCGGAATCGAAACCGAAAGTCATCGCTGTCGCTTCCAGATCGTTGTCGATGGTCTTCGGAACGCCGATGCAATTGATTCCCGCGTCCTGAAGTTGTTGCGCCGTCGCCATCGATCCATCGCCGCCGACGATGATAAGTCCGTCGACGCCGAGCGACTTCAGAACATTGCGCGCATCTGCGATCACTTTTTCGGCAATGTCGGTCCGATCGCCGGCGCCAACTTTAGCGACGAAGTGGCCGCGATTCGTCGTTCCGATAATCGTACCGCCGCGCGGCATGATGCCCGAGGTGTCGCGACGCTTGAGGATTTTGTAATTACCCGGCGGCAACAAACCTTCGAAGCCGTCGAGGAACCCAACGACTTCCCAACCCAATTTGTCCGCCGCCAAAACGACTCCGCGGATGACGGCGTTCAGGCCCGGGCAATCGCCGCCGCTCGTCAACACGCCGATACGGGGCTTGGTCATTTACGCCGATGAAATCAGAGCGCCTTCTTGGGATCGAACATGCGGCCGGCTGCCGCCCATTGGTCGTAAAGCTGCCAGCCGCGCGCCAGAAGTTGGCCGCCTTCCGTAAAACGATTCGCGCTGCCGAGCATGACGACGATCAAATTTCGCGGCGTCACTTTCGTGTGTTCGCCTTGTTTCTCGATCTCGGACTCGCGGTGGGCCGAAAGAATCAGACAATCGCCCGCCCGCGCCGTCTTGCCGGTTTTCACGCCGTCAACACCGGCCGTACCGAGAAGTTCGTTCGTGTTGCGCAGCATGTAAGCTTTCTTCTCTTTCCCGCGCTCGAACGCGATCTGTCTCTCCTTTTGCGAAACATAAAAACGGAACGCCGGTTTGCTGATCGCATAACGAGTGAGGCGCGCGAGATCGGCCGCAGTCGAGAACGGCATCGGCTTCACGTCGGTATCGATGCCGTGCGGATTTGAAAAACGGGTCCGATCCATCCGGAGCGATTTTGCGAGAAAATTCATCTGGCCCACGAAGACGGCAACCGGACCGCCTTTGCCCGCTTCGGGAACGACGGATTGCAGCGCGGCGCCGACTTCGCTCGCGAGCGCGTAGGCAGCAACGTTGTCCGATTGGACGAGCGCGGCGTAGAGCAGGTCGCGCAAAGTGATGCGGTCGCCGGGCTGAAAGCCGACTAGATTTTCGCCCGTGCCGACGAATGCTTCGGGCGGAATCGTCGCGATCCGGTTCAAATCGCCGCCCCGTTTTTCCGACCAATCGAGCACCACCATGGCGGTCGCGACTTTGGTCAGGCTGCCGATCTGGCGTTTATCTCGGGCGTCGACCTGCTCGAGAACGAAACCGCTTTGAGCATCGACGACCACGTAGGCGGTCCGGGCCGCTTCGACGGCGCGACTAAGTGGAAGCAGGAGCGCGAGGGAAAAAAGGGTGGCGAGAAAACGGCGAGAAATCATTGCGGCAACGAAAATCGCTGCACGTTAATCGCCGCCGTTGCGTTCGCAACCGGCGAATCGGAGCCGCCCGATCTAGTGCAGCGCTATATCCGCGCGCGTCCCGTAACGAAACGCGTTCGGGGTGAGCACCAGATAAATGCGCTCGGCCGCATTTACGAGATCGAAGGAACGCGCATAACCGAGCCCGCTTGCGCGGACCGTACCGCTGCGGCCTTGGAGCTCGCTGCCACCGGCCATGTCGAATTCGTAAACGACCATTCCCTTGTCGACGTCCGTCACGCGGACATGCAACGCGAGGTGCGATTGCCCAAGGCCAAAATGTCCGAACAGGGCGCGGCCCTCGGCACTGCCACCATCGACGAGCGTGAATTCGCCTTCGACGAGCCAGCCAGTCCGCGGCGTTTCATTATCTTTCAGGATCCGAGCTGGCGCGATTTTCTCTAGCTGCTCTTTCAGATCGCCCGCAAATTCCACCGGGGTGAGGGCCTTCCGAATCGGCATTTCGCCGTCAGAATTAGTTTGTTCGCCGGTGAAGATCGCGGTGTCGATGCAGAACGGCCGAATGTAAATCGCTTTCGGGGCATACGCGCCGACGCCGCAATTGGTCGTCATGTAAACGCCCTTTGAATCTTTCGCGTCTGCCGTGGTGGTGCGGGAGCCGCCGGCCACCTGAGTGCGGGTGACATACATGTCGGCGCAGGAACAAAGAAGGATGCTGGAAACAAGAGCGAGAAGAGATTTCATAATGGATTAAATTCGGCACCCGCGGCAGCCGGCTTCGAGGGCAGACCACGACGGATTGTTGGCGATAAATGATGCAACTCCCGTGCCGCTCATTTGGGAAAGTTCCCGGGAGATTTGGGCGAACGGACAGTAACCAGTGCTCGGCGGCGGCGAACGAAATGGAAGGTTACCGCTCCGAGGGCGAGCGCGGCGGCGACCCAGGTCGATGTTTCCGGCACCGCGGCGAGCGGCGTCACTTCCCAGTAACCATTGTGCAAATCGAATTCGGTCGCCCCCGGCGCATAACCTGTGAAGGAAAAGCTGTTGAGATTCCCGCTTTGGTCGGCTGCAAAGATCAGTCGGTCAGTCGAACCGCTTCCGACTGTGTTCAAATTGCCGGTCCAGTTATCGATCGTTAGCGTAAAGCTGCCGGGCGTAAAGGAAGCGAAGTTGAGGACGCCGACGGTTCCGGTGCCGAAATCGAGGTGGGAACCGGAAGCGGTGAGCGTGAGCGCGCCCAATCCAGGAGCACTCGCGCTGCCTTCGCTGAAATTCCCTTTCGCGAAAGTGCCGCCGGCCAGCGCCATCGTCGCCGTATTATTGATTTGATCGCTGCCGCCGAGGAGAACGGTGCCGCCGGAGTTCACAGTGACATTGGTCGTGGAGCCAAGCGCACTGCCGGAACCAGCCGCGAGGGTCAGTGTTCCACCATTCACGAGGGTCGAGCCGCTGTAGGTATTTGCGCCGCTAACGATCTGAGTGCTTGCCCCATCTTTAGTCAATCCGCCCGTGCCGCTGATCACGCCTGCAAAAGTGGTCGTGCCCGACGAATTGCTGACCGTCAGAGTATTTCCATTGAGCTTAATTTGAGAGCTGGAGGCGCCGGTGAGAGATGCGGCGGCTTGCGGGGCGCCGAGCGTTAGTTGCGAACCGCCGGCCCCGCTGTCATCCAGGGTAATCGAC
>DATILK010000355.1:0-3674 GCA_035476555.1 Chthoniobacterales bacterium
CGGCGTCGGTCGATACAAATCACTGAACGGCTTTACCGACAGCGACAGCGACAATTTACAGCTCGGGTTCGACCGTCAATTGACCGAGCTGTGGAAACTGACTGCTACCGCCGGGTATTCTAAATCCATCAACCGATACCATTATTTTTTCGGGACCTTCTCGAGTACGCAAACGGGCGGGGTTTATTCGGCAAATCTGAGCCGTCAAAGCGACGTTCTTACGGTGAGTGCCGGTGCGACGCGGGCACTCACGCCGACGGGATACGCGTTCTTGTCGCGCCAAGACACCGTTAATGCATCGGCCAACTACAATTATTCCGAGCGATGGACATTCGGCGCGAGTGCGACTTGGCAGAACATTGCCGATCCGGTAGTCACCGGAGGCACAAACCGGCGCCGTTATTACAACGCCGATGTCTCCGCGAGCTGGCGTTGGACCGAACAATGGACGCTCACTCTGCACGTGGCGAAGCTTGGGCAGCAATACCCAGCGCAATTGGCGCGGCCGCCGGTGAATCCCACGTCTGATGACGTCCGATTTCAAATTTCGCGCCGGTTCTACCGGACCAATCAATAAATGAATTCAGTGGTACAAGCAGTTGCCGCCGCACCCACCATGGATTTGCGGGAAAGATTCCGGACCTACTGGCGGTTGAAGCTGACGTTTTTCACCGTGTCGGGGATTTTGGCGTCATTGACGATCGCGATGGCGGTGATGTGGCCGCCGACCTATCGAACGGGCGCGACTATTTTGATCGAACAGCAGGAAATCCCGCAGGAATTGGTGCGCTCCGCCATTAGTTCCTTCGCGGATCAACGCGTGCAAGTCATCAGCCAGCGCGTCATGACGACCCAGAACCTGATGTCGCTGATCGAGCGGTACAATTTGTATCCGGATATTCGCGAATCCAAGCCGCGCGAAGTCCTGCTGCAAAAAATGCGCAACGACATTTCGCTCAAGATGATCAGTGCCGATGTGATCGACCCGCGCAGCGGACGCCCGACCCAAGCGACAATCGCCTTCTCGATCTCGTATCAGAACAGCTCGCCCGAGTTGACACTGAAAGTGGCGAATGAGCTGACGACGCTCTATTTGAATGAAAATCTTTCGTCGCGTACCCAGATGGCGGAACAAACTACCGCGTTCTTTTCCGAGGAGGCGGCGAAGCAAGAAGCGCGAATCGCCGAGCTCGACAGGAAACTCGCCGATTACAAGCAGAAGCATCAAAACAGTCTTCCCGAACTTTCCCAATTGAACCTTCAGGTCAGCGACAGGACCGGACTGGAGCTGCACGACGCGGAAAACCGCATCGCGGCGATAGACTCACAGCAAGTGCTGCTGCGCGCGCAATTGGCGCAGCTGAATCCCACGTCGCAAGTGTATTCGGACACCGGACAGCGAGTCATGGGGGTCGAGGACCGGCTCAAATCGTTGAAGTCCGAACTCGCAGGCTACAAGGCGCGTTACGCCCCGGGACATCCGGACATCATCAATACCGAGCGCGAGATCGCCGGCCTGGAAAAGGAGGCCAAGGAGCACGACAAGGAACGCGACGATACCGGCGACATCGGGCGCCGGCTCAGCGAGGCCAAGGCGCAGCTCGCGCGCGCGCGAGAGAAATACACGCCGGATCACCCTGACGTTATTCGCTTGACGCACCTCGTCGGCGAATTGGAGACGGAAATGACGGCGCAACCGTCGGCCGGTACTGCGCAGAAGGTTCAAACCCACGCGGATAATCCGGTGTACATTCAAGTCAAGGGGCAGCTCGACGCCTTGATCGTCGAGCGTGAAAGCGCGGAAAAGAAGCGCAACGAGCTGAGCGCGAAACTCGATGATTTCGAGCGCCGCTTGGCTCTAGCGCCGGCCGTGGAGCGCGACTATCGGGAATTGGCGCGGGATTTGGAAAATGCGCAGCTAAAATATCAACAGATTCGCGCCAAACAAGGCGACGTGCAGGTATCCGAAAACCTGGAGACCGCGCGCAAAGGAGAGCGCTTTACGATGATCGAGCCGCCGCTCCCACCCGAAAAGCCGGTCTCTCCCAATCGTATTCTGATTATGGCCCTGGGTTTCGTATTGAGTCTTGGTTTGGGTTTGGGCGCGGCTGCCGTGAGGGATTCATTCGACCCCTCGGTGCGCGGTTTTCGTGACGTGAGACAATTGCTGAGCGTGCCCCCGCTGGCCGCCATTCCAACCATCGTTACCGCCGCAGAGCAGCGTACACGCGATCGGCGGGCCCGCTACTCTTGGGCCGGCAGCTTCGCAATCCTGATTGCCGCTATATCCACCGTGCATTTGTTCGTGCGGCCGCTCGATGTGTTGTGGATCACCCTCACACGTCGTTTTGGGATGTGACTCGTGGACCGAATTCGCAAAGCACTGGATTTGGCGCGGCAGGAGCGCGATCGAGCTTTCTATCCCGACGTGCGAGCGGTGACGATCGATCCGGAGGCGAAAGCGCATCTGACGTCCGAACCATCCCGGTCAGCACCCGGGCTTCCGGCGCATATCGTGTACACGCATACCCGGGTATTTGGGCCCGACGCGGCCGCGCTCGAATCGAAACGCATCGTCGATCCCGCAGGCAACGGTGCCGCAGTCGCCGCATTCCGGATGCTGCGCACACAAGTGATCCAGCGAATGGACGAGAACGGTTGGCGTACGATGGCGGTGCTGAGTCCCGGTGCCAACGATGGCAAGACGACCACCGCCATCAATCTGGCGGTGAGCTTGGCCAATGATCACCGGCACACGGTACTCCTGGTCGATTGTGACCTGAGGCAGCCCTCAGTCGGTGGAACGCTAGGGATAAACCCAGAATTCGGCGTGGATGACCTGTTGCAGGGTAACGCTCGGATCGAACAATGTCTGTATCACCCGGAAGGGTTCGATCGACTGGTGGTATTGCCGGCTCGGGCGCCACTCGCCGGTTCCTCGGAAGCGTTGGCCGGTCCGCACGGCCGCGCGCTGGTTGCGGATTTGCGCGACCGCTACCCCGAGCGCATCGTCGTGTTCGATTTGCCTCCGGTTCTCGGTGCCGACGACGCCTTGGCGTTCTTGCCGTTGGTGGAGTGCGCCTTGGTGGTGATCGCCGAGCGCGTGACGCCGCGTGATGATTTGCTGCGCTGCATGGAATTGCTTCGCAAGACGCCGATACTCGGCACGGTGCTCAACAAAGCGACCGACGTAAGTTCCGGATACGGATAGTCGAAGCCATGTACGAGCGCTACTTTCATTTCAATTCCAAACCGTTCGCGATGAATCCGGACCCCGAATTCCTGTATCCGTCGCGCCAGCACGCCGCGGCATTGACGATGCTGGAGTACGCGATCGAATCGCAAGCGCCGTTCTGTCTGCTGACGGGTGAAATCGGATCGGGAAAAACGACCTTGTTGCAGCACTTTTTACGCGGGCTCGGCGACAAGGTCACCGTGGGGCTGATCAGCAACACGCATGTTCAATTTCGCTCCATCCACCCTTGGGCGCTTTCATCGCTCGGCATCGTGCCTCACGACGACTCGGATATCGCGCAATACGAAGCGTTAGTCGATTTTTTCGTGCACGAGTACGGCAAGGGACGCCGCACGCTGATGGTCGTCGACGAGGCACACAATCTGACGCCGGCCATTCTAGAAGAGCTGCGGCTGCTGTCGAACGTAAATTCCGAAGG
>DATILK010000356.1:0-3959 GCA_035476555.1 Chthoniobacterales bacterium
TCGATGCTGTTTTCTTAATCGGGGCGCCGCCGCGGGCGAAGGTGAGCAGTTGCTGCGCGAGATCGCGGGCGCGCATCGACGCGTTCTTGGCGTCATTCAGGCGGCCTCCCATTTCGTCGTTCGGCGGCAGGAGCAGGGAGGCGAGCGAGATATTGCCGATGATGGCTGTGAGCAGGTTGTTAAAGTCATGGGCAATGCCGCCGGCGAGCAAGCCGAGCTGTTCCAGAGTCTCGGCTTTGCGTCGCTCGGCTTCATTGCGCTGACGTTCCGTGATGTCGCGAAAAACGAGAACCACGCCAGCAACTTCGTTCTTGCTGTCGCGAATAGGGGAGGCGACCTGCTCGATAATGTACTCCCGGCCCTGGCGTGAACGCAGGGTCGCGTTCTCCGGCATGCTGAGGAGGATCGATTGCGCTTCGTTGCGCGAGCCGGTTTTCTGGGCTCGCGCCTGCGCCTGCAAATCGATGGCGATGTTGTAAACGGATTTCAGCGACCGCCCGATCGCTTCCTTCGACGTCCAGCCGGTCAGGTTTTCGCCGGCGTTATTGATCATGATGATCTTGCCCTGCACGTCGGTCGTGATGACGCCGTCCTCGATGGAACGCAGAGTAACGGCGAGGCTTTCCTTGTCCGAGGCGATCTCCTGTTCGAAACGCCGGCGTTCGGTCACGTCACGGACCATCGCGACAAAGAGGATCTGCTTATCGACGATCATCTGGCTCAACGAAATTTCGATCGGGAACGTCTTGTGGCGTCGCGTGCGACCGACGGCCATCGTCGTGTTGCCGGTGCGCTTCACCAGATCTTCCCACGCGCAACCAACCGGCTCCGGTTCATTGCCGTATTTTTTCGGCACGAGCTTGGTGAACTTATGTCCGACCATTTCGTTGTTGATGCAGTCGAACATTTTTTCCGCGGACGGATTCATCGAGCAGATGATGCCCTGCTCATCCACCGTGATCATCCCATCGAGAATGTTTTCGATGATCGACCGAATGCGGGTCTCGATGCCTTCCAGTTTCGAAAGCTGCCGACGGACGAGGACAAAGCTGTAGCTGTTCGAAACAATCAGGAGACCCACCGCAAAGACGCAGAGTAAGGCGAGAGCCGTTGTCTTGACGATCCGATCCCGCGTGGCCGTGCTTGAGCGCGCTTCAAACAGAGTTACCTGATCGGTCTGGAATTTCTTCAGTCGTTCGCGGATGTCGGTCATCAATTCTTCGCCGGCGTTTTTCGGGGAATCTTTACCGGCACGTCTTGCTTCCATCTCCGGGACCGCGGAAATTTGAGTCCAGCGTTCGACGCCTTTCTTGATTTCATTGAGCGCGTCTGCCTGGTCCGGAACATTGGCGACAAGAATCGAGAGGTAGCCGTGGTAGGTATAAAAATCGGCCGTCGACCGGCGGTAGGCGTCAGCGAAGGAATTGTCGCCGGTTAGCAAGTAACCTCGTTTCTCCTTCTGCATTTCGATCGCTGAGCGCTCGAGTTTGGTCAGGAAATCGAGGATCTGGGTCGATTGCGCCGCCCATTCTTGCTCGCGCATGCGCTGGTTAAGGACGATCTGCTCTTCGTTTTGGAGGGACTGAAGAATTTCGCGCGCCTGGTTGAGAAGGCCGTTACCTAGAACACCGTAGGATTCGCCTGCCTCCGCGAGCCGCGCTGCGCCCTTGGCTTGCCGCTCATTGATCTGCGGCAATGCGACATCATCGAGCCATTTCTGGACGATTTCCTGTATTTTCATTACCCGCTTCCGTTGGCGCGGACTGTCCAGGATAAGCACCGTCAATTCTTCCACCCGCCGCTTGATCAACTCGCGTCGCCGCTCAAAAGGCTCCAGATAGTCCGAGCTTCCGGTGAGCAGATAACCGCGGTGGCCGGTCTCAAGCGCCGCGATGTCGTTCTCCAGCACACTGCTGAGCCGCATCACCTCGAGGGTGTGAGCGCGGAGCGTCTCTTGATGATGATTTCGCAGCGTAACGAAAAGAAACAATCCGGCGAGGAACGTAATGACCACGATGCCCACCGCGGTTCCGGACAAGAGTTTGAAATGAAAATGTCTGGCGCTAAAAAGCCAGGCCGCGCTGCGACCGACAAGGCCTCGACGAGCTTGGATTTTCTGGGGTGCGTCGCTGTCTGTCATTATAAAATCCACAAAAGCAAATAGTCTGCCACCGCGCCGCCGCTCATCACGGATGCAGGGGATGCCGCGTGTTAAGCAGGGCTAGTACCGCACCCGAACCAGAAATAATCCGGCCGCCGGCGCGACTTGGCGCACGCGCGTGATTGCCTTGGCGTTACGAGTGAGCCGCGCCTCGATTTCGCCTGCTGAGATGGCCCCTACACCGATCTGAACCAGCGTCCCCACCATCAGGCGCACCATTTTGTAGAGAAAGCCGTCGCCTTCGAATTGAAGGGTCAACAGCGCACCCGATTTCCTAACGGCGACTCGTCGCAATGTTCGAACGGTATCGGCGACGGACGCTCCGCGATTAGCTGCAAAAGCAGCGAAGTCGTGCCGGCCAACGAGCAACTTCGCGGAAGCCGCCACGAGCCGGAAGTCGATCGGATCGCGAACGTGCCAGGCGCGATTGTCTTCTAAAGGCGGGAGCACTTCGGCATTCCAGACACGATAGCGATATACTTTTTCCTTCGCCGAAAATCGCGCGTGAAAAGACTCAGCGACAAAGCCGCATCGCATCACGCGAATCGCGGGCGACAACACGCCATTCAAAGCCGACCGCCATCGATCAGGACTGTAACGCCGTTCGGGAAGGTCCGCGTGCGCACATTGCGCCAGCGCGTGCACGCCGGCATCTGTGCGGCCCGCGCCGTGAACACGCAGCCGCTGCGAGCAAATTCGCTCGAACGCGTTTTCCATGTGGTCCTGAACGCCGTTGCCGTTGGGCTGGCTTTGCCAACCGGAAAACGGCTCGCCGTTATACGCGACAATTAACTTGAGCCGCGACGCCATCGCGCCTCAGGAAGCGGGACTTATCTGCGCCGCTTGCCCGCTATCCAGATAACCTTGCAAAATCATCTGCGCCGCCACTTGGTCGAGGATCTGCCTCGAATTGCGCGCCTTTCTTCCACTGTCCCGCAACGCCCGGTTCGCGGCCATCGTCGTCAGGCGCTCGTCCCACATCATTACGTCGCAGGGTAAAATCGTCTGCAATTTCTTCGCGAACGCCAGCGCGTCCGCGGCGCCTTCGCCAACGCTTCCATTCATGTGGCGAGGCAAACCAATCACGACACGCTCGGCGTTTTTCTCCCGGACCAGCTCTGCAATGCGCCGCGCCGCATCGTTACCCGCCGGAATTGTTTCCAGTGGATGCGCGAGCAGCCCCAGCTCGTCGGACACGGCAACGCCGATCCGCACCCGGCCGAGATCGATCCCGAGAATACGCCGGCGAAGTTGAAGTTCGCTCATTGCAATTCCTCCGGCAGATGCCCCAGCAAATTCTTGATCTTCTCCGCCTGATGCCGATGGCAAATCAGGATCGCGTCCGCGGTTCGCACCACAATCAGATTGTGGACGCCAAGCAGTGCAATGCGCGCCCCATCCGGATTGAAGACGATGTTGTTCGACGACTCGAGCGCCGTGATCTCGCAATTCGCCGCATTTCCGTCGGCATCGTTCTTGAAATATTTTGCGACCGCGCTCCAGCTTCCGACGTCGTCCCAATCAAAGGCCGCTTCCACGACCAGCACGCGATCGGCTTTTTCCATGATCGCGTAGTCGAATGAAATTCGAGGAAGATTCGCGAAGCGATCGCCGAGTGTTTTCCTGAAATTATTCGGCACGCAGAGTTGTGAGATAAAATTCGCCAGCTCCGGCGTGTGGCGGTTGAATTCGCTCAGAACCGACGGCACCGACCAGACGAACATCCCGGCGTTCCAGCGGAAATTGCCTTTGCGCAAAAACGATTCCGCCAGGTCCGCATTTGGCTTTTCCCGGAAAC
>DATILK010000357.1:0-4160 GCA_035476555.1 Chthoniobacterales bacterium
TGGCTTCGCAGATCGCCGAGACCGCGTTGATATAGGAAATCTTCAGGGCGAGGAACGAATTGGCGGCGTGCTTGATCAGCTCGGCACTGTTGATGTCCGTGACGAGGATCGGCGCCATGAACGGCTCGTAAACTTTCTTCATCAAATCGATCGCGTGTTCGCTTTGCGCGCCGATCACGATCCGGTCGGGATTCATCAGGTCGGCGACCGCGCACCCCTCGCGAAGAAACTCGGGATTGCTTACGACATCGAACTCGGCCCCGTGCTGGTTGTAACGTTTGATCGTGTCGCGCACTTTTTCGCCGGTTTTTACCGGCACCGTGCTCTTGTCCACAATGACGCGGTAACCGGTGAGCACGCCCGCGATTTCTCGCGCCACTTTCTCGATGAAACTCAGGTCGACGCTGCCATCGGGTTGTTGCGGCGTCGGCACGGCGATGAAAACGATCTGTGAATTATCGACGCCTTCCTTGATGCTGCCGGAGAACCGGAGCCGATGCGCGGAAACGTTGCGATGCACGACTTCCTCGAGGCCCGGCTCGTAGATCGGGATCTTACCGGCCTGGAGCGCCTCTACTTTGCGCGGATCGTTGTCGACACAGATGACGTTGTGGCCGACATCTGCGAAACAAGCGCCCGTGACGAGGCCGACATAACCAGAGCCGACAATTGAAATATCCATGGGAAAAATTTGTGCGCGGTGGAACGGCCCGCCGCTTACTGCGTTTGCTCGGCGCCGGCAGGATCGAAGTTTAAATCGAAGCTGAATCTCGGCAGCGCTTTCAGCGTGAAGGTCATTAGCACGCCGTATTCCTTGACGCCACCGTTATCGCGAATGATCGCGCCGATGGACGCGACCCAGCTCGTTAGGTCGCGATAGATCGAGTAGCGCTGCTGCTCGAAGACGCCGGTGGTGCCTTCGTATTGTTCCTGGACGCCGATGCCCCAGTTGTCGTTGATCCGGTAATAGCCGCCCAAGACATAGAGGCTGCTGTTATCGAAAAACGGATTGGCGTTCAGGTAGCGATGGGCAAACGAAATTTGCAGGTTCGCGATGGGCTGAAACGTGACATTCGTGTTGACCTCGGTGAAGCCCTTTTCAAACACCGGCACCTGCGAGGAGATTCCGAACGACATCCAGGGAACGGGCGTGAAGTTGATCCGATTAAACAGGTTCGAATACTGCGTTTTGTCGAACGGGTTGTCGAAGTTGACGTCCATGTAGGTCTCGATATCCATCCAGCTCACGGTGGCATCGTCGCGCCGGGTGAGTAAACGGTTGCGCACGCCGAGCCGCAGGATCGTCCAGTTATCGATCGAATCGATAGTGGTGAACTGCGGGAAATCGATCGGACGCAATTGCGTCGAAGGCTGATAACGATCGAACTGCAAGATCGCCGCGGGATCGTTCGCCGACGTCGAGACCCAGGAGAAATTCATGAACGGCTGGATGACGTGTTTGAGACCGTCGAGACCAATCGCGTTGCTTTGCGCGCCGTCCCAGGTCCGCGTCATCTTAAACGAGGCTTCCACGCCGCCGTTGAAAACCGTGCGCAGTTTGTTACCGGCGAACACGACCGGCTGCGCCGGGTCAATGTTCAGGAAATCTGGAATAAACGGATTGTTGCTCGGCGGGATAACCGTCTGCCCGAGATCGCGCGTTTTGTCGTAGTAAGTCGCGCGGAATCCGACGCGCGGAACGACCGAGAGCCAGCCGAACCAGTTGGTCGGAAACGTGAACTGGTGGAATGAATCCAGCCGGAGCGTGCTGTAATCGTGAAACGCTGATCCGTCAGCAAAACTGCGCCGGAGCTCGGCGATGCTGTTTTCGCCTTCGTAAAAAATCGGACCGCCAAAGATTGGTTGGCGCGTGACGTCGAACGCCACTTCCGGGAGCCGCTCCGTCGTATCAAAAAATTCGTTCGCCTGAAAACGTCCAAGCGCGGTGATCGTGTAACCAGGATTCCACTTTGTCACCGCGATGATGTTGTCCGGCTGCGGATTGAGCTGGAATTCGCCCTGGAAAAAATCCTGGAGCACGAATTCGTCGCTCAGCTTGGTGAGGTTCGCGATCGCGGTGATGTCCTCGGTGATTTTTGTCCGGCTTTGCAGCGACACGCGGTAACGGCCTTCGGAAATTGGCGGCCGCAGGATCGACGTCTGGTTGATTTCCGGATTGTCGTCTTTCAGGAAATATGTCCGGATCCGGGCCCAGCTCTGTTTGTCCGAGCCGAATTTTATGTCGGGATCGAATCCGACCGCGACGCCGCGCCGGTAACGGTAATCCAGCCGAAAGACGCCTTTAATGTCCTCGGTGATCGGCATCGTGACGCGGCCGAGAATTGATGGTCCCCACGAGCTGAGATACGCCGGCGAGATCATGTAGCTGAAGGATTCATCCAGCGATTGGTAAAGATACGGCCACCAGAAGAGGGGGATGTTCTTCACATAAAACGTCACGTTCTGAAAAATCACCCGGTCCTCCTGATAAATCCGCATCGTTTTCGCCACGAGCCGGAAATCAGGCTTGTCCGAGTCATGGGTTGTGAACGCGCCTTTGGAAATCAGGAACGCGCCTTCGGAGATCGAAGTGACGTGCTCGCCGGCCACCAGATAGGGTTGCTTGTCGGTCTTGATATTGACCGCCTTAATCTCTTTCGTCTCCGTGTTATAAATCGCGCGCTCGCCGATAAACGTCCCCACCGTCCGATAAATCCGGACGTTGCCTTCGGCGATGACATCGTGGGTCTTGGGATTGTAGGTCGCCTTGTCCGCGTAAATGTCGGCGTCCCCCGCATGAATGGCCACGTTGCCATGAGCGGTGGCGAGGCCGTCCTGGTAATTCGTGTCGCCCGTCGCCGTGATCTCCATCGGCTGCTTTTCGGTCCCGACCTGTCCGAACGCCCCCGACGAGGCGCAGAACAACCCTAAAACCATTAAAAGCAGCCTACGCATCGCGGGATGCGAAGTTACCGAAGGTGGCCCTCCCTGCAAAGGCAAAACGCCCCATTCATCCATCATGCGGCCCCTGGTGCGTCGGCCAGCGGCGCCAGATGCAGAATGGTCATGCCGGGGCTTAACCCTGATCGTTACGCTCGCGGATCAAGTATGGTCGCCGTATTTCGATTCGGCCTGCTTCGCCGCCGGTGCCGCGCCGCCGTGCCTGAATTTTCTGCCGGCAGCGTAGCTGTAAAGCGGCGTGAACTCCGCCGGGCCGAGACGGGCCACTTCGAGCGGCTTGCTATAAAAGGTCGGGTCGAGAACCAGCCAACCCGTTGGACCTTTCCAGAGCAACCAGGCGTGGCTCATGTTGCTGACTGACTTAATCCGGCCGACGACGAAACGCACATGGCGATCGTCCATTTTGTACGCGACCCACAGGGACTTTGCCTTGCAATCGCCGGAACGGCTCGATTCGGTTTCTTGCGGAGTCTGGGGGACGTACGGTTCTTTCATGTAATAGCGAAAACCTCGACCGACGCGCATGTATTCGTTTACCTGGTCGAGCGGTGCGTCGTTACTGCCAAGGGAGCTGAGCGTGCTGAAAATGCGGCCGAAATACTTGTCGTAAGGCGTCGAACCGACCGAGCTTCCCAAGTCCTGGGCCGAAGCGAGGTTGGAGAGCGCGAGGAACAGAATGAGGAGGGCGATAAGAGCGGGTGTTTTCATCGGCACATCAATTTTGTGTTACGTTTTTAGTGGCGAGACCGCGCAGGCGTTCCATATCGGCGAGTTGTTGGTCAGTCCAACCCTTGAGATTGCGAAGGTAGTCGGCGTCACCCCATTCCGAGCCGATCTTTATCAGCCGTTTGTAGCGAGCCACGGCAGCCTCTTGATGACCGAGCTCCAACTCCGTGAGGGCAATGCCGGAATTGACGTCCGTGTCGCGCCCGCCGTACCAGGCATCGGCTTTCTTGAATTGCTCCATCGCCTTGGCGTACTCCTTCATGTCGTACAGTTGCCAGGCGTAGTCGCGAAAAATCAATTCATCGTTCGGATCGGCTGCGACGGCGCGATCGAGTTTTTCGATCGCGGCCTGCTTGCGATTATTCCTGTTATCGAGCTTGGCTGCGCGACAAAGGATGTGAGCGTCGTTCGGCGCGGCCTCGAGCGCTTCTTTCATGACCCGCTCGGCTTCCTCCATGCGGTTATACTTGGCG
>DATILK010000358.1:0-2434 GCA_035476555.1 Chthoniobacterales bacterium
TTCATGCAGGCAATCGTATCACAACGCGCGTGGTTAGCCGATAGGCATTGCGTTCGTCGGCAATGACAGATTAGAACGCGAGGACATCGGCATGGCTCACGACGTTTTCGTTTCGCATTCGGCGCAGGACAAGGCAGTGGCAGACGCGGTTTGCGCGGCGTTGGAAAGAGCGGCGGTGCGTTGCTGGGTCGCACCGCGCGACGTCCAGCCCGGCCGTTCGTTTGCGGGCGAGATCACGCGCGCGATCCAGCAGAGCAAGGCGATGGTGCTGATTTTTTCGGCGAACTCGAATAACTCGCAACAGGTGTTGCGCGAAGTGCAGCTCGCGGTCTCGTCGCATCTGCACATCGTCCAGTTGCGAATCGAAGACGTTCGGCCGAACGACGACCTGACGTATTTCCTGAGCACGCCGCATTGGCTTGATGCGCTGACGCCGCCACTGGAAACGCATCTGCAGCGGTTGGTGGCCGCGGTGAAAGCATTGTCGGAACCGGTTATCGCTCCGCCAGCGCCGGCGTCGCCGATAGCGCGGCCGGTCCCCGAGCCGGCAAGGAATCGTATGGGTTTGCTGGTCTGGCTCGCGCTGGCGTTGCTAATGGGAATCGGTTTTCCGGTTTGGAATTATTATCGGCACGCAGAACGCGCGGGCGGCTCGACAGAGTCTCGCCCTACCAAGGAAATCGCGCCGTCTCCCGCGGCTACCGACATTGCTACACGAGAAACCATAATCAGCTTCGCGGACGTCGATACCGGTTCGGTCGCGCCGTTCACGGTTTCGGCCGCGCCCTATCTGCGCAAAGCAGGAATCACGATCGAAAAATTGGTTCCACCCGGATCGGAGCTGATCTTGGTAAACAATCGCGGTCTCTATGAAGGCAAAGGTGTGTTTCCGACAGTGAGCCAAAATTTTTTAACCCAGGTCAACACAGGGAATGTGCCGGCTTCTTTTACTCTTCGACTGCGAACACCGGCGCAACAGGTCACCTTCATGCGGCCGCGACTTTATCCCTACACGGCGAGTGGAGTCACGCATCCGGCTTGGAGCGCGCGCGCTCTGGACGAGCAGGGGAACGAGCTGAGCTCGCAGCGCGAGGGTATTATCCGGCGTTTGCCGTCGCGCGACGCCGCCGGTGAGGACGACGTGCCGGCGCAAACCTACACGCTGCGCGCGCCGGGATTCGAGCCGATCGTCGCCGTCCGTTTCGATTCGGATCCGAACTTGAACGGGCGACCCTTCGCGGCGTTCAGCACGCTGCTCATCGAGCGGATCACGCTCACGCCGGAAGGCAGATAATTGTAGGGCAACCGCGTCGGTTGCCATCATCCTCAGAGGTTAAGAGCCGTCTTGAGATGGGGGACGAGACGCTTGCTGAATTCGACGGAATCGCCCGCCGACAAATGCGACCATTCCGGGCAATCGAAGCCGGAGAGCTCCGGAAAATCGGAATAATAAATGCCGGGCGCATTGGTCATTTTTAAAATCGGATCCCACGTTTGCGCTCGCGGCGTGAGGCGATCCTCGAGTTCTTTCAATCCGCCAGTGTGCGGGAAACGAACGAAAACAATCTTTCCGCCGCGACGGCGAATTTTTTCAATCGCGCCCGCGACGTCCGCAAAACGCTTCTCGATTCCTTTCTTCATTCCGGCGAAGAAGACATCTTTCGGGACATAAGTTGGAGGCGGGGGCGGCGTGAAAAGCGGCGGCCAGATTTGCTGGATTCTTTTTGCCAACGGGCTCCCTGGCTCGGCGCATTTTTCCCACATGCGCGCGCGGCGTTCGCGGTCTTCGGTTTGGAAATAGGGTGGAAAAGTTGGTGGCACAAGCGCCCCCGGACGATTGGGAATCGGCAGCTCGTTCAAGAGTCCTTCAAGACTTAAATCGTCAGGCTTTAAAAACGCGACGCGCTCTTCGAGCGCGATGCCGAGGTATTCGCTCACCCGCTGGGCCGGCGTCTGATTGCGGTATCGCTTGATGCCTCGTTCGGCGCGGTCCATCGGCGGCGAACCCGGCGGGGCGAAAAACAAACCGGGAACGAAACTGCAAATGATCGTGCCGTGAAAACGCTCGTCTTTCGCGAGGTCATCCAATACGGGCCACGCGGCGGAGCCGGCCATCGCGAGTTGGATCGGTCGTTTGCCGAGACCCTTTTCAAATTCATCAAGGTCGACGTCGAACCACATCCGCGAATCGCCGACCAGAACGATCGATTCTGGCTGAACACGTCGTCGGGCCATCGTCCACAGGTCTTCGTTATCGTTCAGGGTCGGAGCGTAGCCGAGCGAGCGGCAATACAATTCCCACGCCGTCGTCGCGGCCATGACCACGATACTGATAACGACCGCTATTCCGCGCCACGGGGCTGGCGGAATCGGCCGTTCAAATTCCAAAGGCGGGCCACCGTGAATCTGTTCTTCGCGCGACGGTCTGCGGAAG